>NZ_JBLVXX010000202.1:0-301 GCF_048283985.1 Enterobacter cloacae complex sp. 6730903
GGTTTACTCTGCGGTTTCTGCTAAATCTGCGAGAAATTAATTTTTTGCAAAGATAAGATTAAAACACAGAGACACCAAGAAAAACACTGAGAACACAAAGTAGTTGCTCTGTGTTCTCTGTTTAACCTCAGTTTCGCTGTGGTAAGACTACTCGCGAAGTACTTTCACTCTTCCGTCACTCCAAACTTTTATCACTGATGAACCAGAATATTTAGAAACGCTTTCGCGGTTTTCTTCTACTGCGTAATCTACTGCATCAATGAGTTCTTGCGAGATGTCAGAGAATTTCAATGGTGATTTG
>NZ_JBLVXX010000203.1:0-299 GCF_048283985.1 Enterobacter cloacae complex sp. 6730903
ATCCCGAGGCTCATCAGCACGCTGGCGACGATCATGTCGATCACGAGGAACGGGATGAAGATCATGAAGCCGATCTGGAAGGCGCTCTTGAGCTCGCTGGTCACGAACGCCGGCACGACGACGCGCAGGGGAGCGGTGTCCGCCTTGACCGACGCATCGAGCTTGGCCAGCTTCGCAAAGAGCGCGAAATCCGATTCGCGTGTCTGCTTGAGCATGAACTCGCGCATCGGCGCCTCGGCGCGCTCGAGCGCCTCGTCGAAGCCGATCTGCTGCGCGGTATAGGGCTGCCAGGCCTGGCT
>NZ_JBLVXX010000204.1:0-299 GCF_048283985.1 Enterobacter cloacae complex sp. 6730903
ATATTCTACTAGCAATAAAAAACCGGTTTAAGGGCTGTTCATCTAAAATTCACAGGTACTTAATGAAGTTTTTTTTCTGTCTTTGCATCTTTCTGGGCTCACAAATTTTTCCAATAAAGTTAGTTAACCACAAAATACTTTCTTCACGATCTTCAAAATGAGGTATAAGACTTAAATCTACTTTTATCTTGCGATCAGCTAAAGGCAAACTTAAACAATATTCAAAGTCTATTGAGCTGTACTTCAATTTGAGTCTTTTTTCTGCAGCTTGATTCTTTATCTCAGCCATAATGAGATTT
>NZ_JBLVXX010000205.1:0-298 GCF_048283985.1 Enterobacter cloacae complex sp. 6730903
GTCATTTACTATTCCTTATTAACGATTAACCAGTTTTGCCGGAACACGCAGAACCAGACTGGCACCGAAAATTACTACTGCTGTGATTAAGAACATGCCGATTGCATTTGAACCTGTGTTGGTAGTGACCCAACCGATTAAATAAGGTGAGCAAAATCCTGCAAGATTGGCGAAGCTATTGACGGCTGCAATACCTGCCGCTGCGGAAACACCACCCAAAAAGTTGGTCGGTAACATCCAGAATAAAGAGGATGCCGTCAGCACACCTGAGGCTGCGATGCAAAGGCAAATTAAAGAG
>NZ_JBLVXX010000206.1:0-297 GCF_048283985.1 Enterobacter cloacae complex sp. 6730903
TTCATACAGCGGCCAGCCATCCGTCATCCATACCACGACCTCAAAGGCCGACAGCAGGCTCAGAAGACGCTCCAGTGTGGCCAGAGTGCGTTCACCGAACACGTGCGCCACAACCGTCCTCCGTATCCTGTCATACGCGTAAAACAACCAGCGCTGGCGTGATTTAGCGCCGACGTAACCCCACTGTTCGTCCATTTCGGGGTCGGTTCCGGCTGAGGGCGAAATGACACCCTAAGCTTTCGGTTCCTTGGGCCAAAGATATTCGCCAGTCAGTAGAATGTGCGCCCAGCCCAATGG
>NZ_JBLVXX010000207.1:0-296 GCF_048283985.1 Enterobacter cloacae complex sp. 6730903
TCAGCTTCCCAATGACCCGGTATTTTTCTTTCTTGAACTTCGGCTGGGCGCTCATGAATAGTTTTAATATCCTGTAATATAGAATCTTTTTTAGGTTCACCGTTAGCTTTTCGCTTTTTATTTTCATGACGTAGACAGGATAATAAGTCTTTTTTCAACTCACCCTTGGGTAATGCTCGTATCGTTGAATAAATCGTTGTATGGCTTACATTCATTGTTTGATCCAAATCAGGAAATGTCTTTAAACGCTTTGCTATTTGCTGAGGAGACCATAAACAACGGATCGCTTCAACAAT
>NZ_JBLVXX010000020.1:0-843 GCF_048283985.1 Enterobacter cloacae complex sp. 6730903
GAGTGTGCTCCGGATAGACTGAAAAGTGTTACCTATGTTCCCGGTCTGATCTGTCACCTATGTATCCGGTCATACACTTCGCTTACCGGGCCTACAAAAACCGTAGGCCGGGCAAACGCAGTGCCGCCCGGCATTCAACACTCCAGCCGATACACCCAGTCGTCATACCGTACGCCGTTAATCTCGTACGCCTTCTCCAGCACCTGCGTGCGCACAAAACCCGCTTTCTCAAGGACCCGCACCGACCCGATGTTATCCGCCAGCACGTACGCGTTTATCGCCTTCACGCCCGTCTGGTTAAATGCATACTCACACACCGCGCGCAGCGCCTCGCTGGCAATGCCTTTTCCCTGCGCGGCAGGCACAACCGTGTAGCCAATATCCGCCTCTTCACGGTTCGCCGGGCTGATTTGCAGGCCAATATCCCCGAGCGGCATATCGTCATTATGCAGACGGATCACAAAGACATGCTCCGCCATCAGGCGTGCGGCAAATACGCGACGCGTCTCTTTTTCCGGTGTGATAGCGGCCATATAGCGCATGATGGCGGGGTCTTCACGCAGAGAGCGAAAGAACGCCCAGTCAGAAGGTTCGAAAGGGGTGAGGTGAAGCCGGGTTGTAGTGATGGTTGCCATAGTTACGCCATATCATCCAGACATGGCGTATAACTCTAACATATTCACTGCACCACATCCCCCAGCGCCTCTTCCAGGCCATACCAGCGGAACGTAAACCCGGCCGCTTCCAGTCGTTTTTGGCGCCGCGGCGTCCCCCCCCCCCACACCCCACCAGCAAAAAAACACCAACACCACAAAACCCCTCGCCCCCCCCCCCCCCCCCCCC
>NZ_JBLVXX010000020.1:853-75571 GCF_048283985.1 Enterobacter cloacae complex sp. 6730903
TCCCCCAGCGCCTCTTCCTGGCCATACCAGCGAAACTTAACCCGGCCCGCTTCGTGGCGTTTTGGCAGCGCGCGCTCCCCGCCCAGCACCAGCACCGAAGACTCACCCATCAACAGACGAATCGCCGTCGCAGGCACGCGCAGCACCGCCGGGCGATGCAGGGCATGGCCCAGGGCGTGAGCAAACTGTTCATTACGTACGGGGTAAGGAGATACCATGTTAAACGGCCCGCGCAGGTCGTTATCCAGCAGCCAGAGAATGCCGTTGACCATATCGTCGATATGGATCCACGCCAGATACTGACGACCGTTGCCGATGGGCCCGCCAAGCCCCATTTTAAACGGCGGCAGCATTTTACCGAGAATACCGCCCTTCGGCGCAAGTACCACGCCGGTGCGCAGCAGGCAGACGCGGGTACGATCGCTTTGCGCCGCGCAGGCGATGCGCTCCCACTGGGCGCAGAGTTTATGAGTAAACTCGTTGTGCGGCGGCTCCTCTTCGGTCACCACCACTTCACCGAGATCGCCATAGTAGCCTGTAGCAGAGCCTGAAATCAGCACCGAAGGCGGCGTCTCGCTGTTGCGAATCAGCTCAACCAGCCTTTCGGTCATGTTCCAGCGGCTGCTGCATAAACGCTGTTTTTGCTCTTCGGTCCAGCGTTTATCGGCGATAGGTTCGCCTGCGAGGTTGATGACGGCGTCAAAGCCGTTCAGATCCTGCCGTTCCGCCAGGCCTTTCCAGATCTCAACGCCGGCGCCCAGCACCTGGCGCGCTTTCTCCGGGCTGCGCGTGACCACGGTAATGTCGTGATGCAACGCCTGCAAACGTGGAATGAGATGGCGACCAATCAGGCCCGTACCGCCGGTGAGCAGGATCTTCATACAACCTCCAGGTTTACGCCTGGCGCTGCCAGCTTAACGTCATGGAGACGGAGTCGGCGTAGCGCAGGGCGTGAAGTTTATCGATCTCTACTTCAGCATAAGTGACCCAGTGGTGTTCGCGTGCGATGTCGAGCACATCCTGAGTTAATTTTTCCAGTAGCGCAAAACGGTTGTTCTCAACGTACTGGATGATGCTTTTGGTGATCGTGCGATAGTTCAGCGCGTCATTGATGTCTTCGCTGGCGCGCGCCTTGTCTGCTGGGTAGTGGATCACTACATTCACCACGATATCCTGGCGATTCGCGATCTCCTCCTCTTTGATACCAATGAACGTGCGTAAGCGTAAGTTTTTTATGCGAATAATAGCGTCATGCTGGGACATTGCAGGTCTTCTCCGTGTCAGTATTTTCACCTCATCATACATGAGGAGAACACCTGCACCCAACGGGGCGCAGGCTCAAATCTGATGGATTTTTTGCATGGCGCGTTCGGTGGCCGGGCGGGTCCGGATGCGCTCAAACCAGTTGTTCACCGCCGGATAAGTGGCCAGATCGATCCGGTGGCGTTCATGGGTGTTGATCCACGGCCAGCAGGCGATATCTGCGATGCTGTAATGCTCACCTCCCAGCCACGGTGATTTTTCCAGCCGACGGTTCAGGACCCCGTACAGGCGCTGGGTTTCGACCTGATATCGCTCAATGGCGTAAGGGATCGTCTGCGGCGCATAGGCGGTAAAGTGATGATTCTGCCCCAGCATTGGCCCCAGGCCGCTCGACTGCCAGAATAACCATTGCAGCGTGTGATGACGCTCGCGCAACTCCCCGCTCAGGAGCTTGCCGGTTTTCTCTGCCAGATAGAGCAAAATCTCTCCGGACTCAAACAGGCTTAACGGTTTGCCGCCGTCGGAGGGCAGGTTATCAATGATGGCCGGAATTTTATTGTTGGGCGATATGGCCAGAAAAACGGGGCGGAACTGGTCGCCTTTACTGATATCCACGCGAATGATCCGGTAGTCCACTTCGGCTTCTTCAAGAAAGAGGGTGATCTTATGGCCATTAGGGGTGGGGGCATAATAGAGATCTATCATTCTCAACTCCTGTCAGTGCGAATAGTGTTGCCATGAAAAATCAGTATAGGTGCTTGTTGTAAATCGTGAGTTTTCATCAAGTGACAGCGAGGCAAAGAGATTATATGTTGAGTGAAAACCGAGCAGCCGATGAGGATGTTATGAGTCAGCCTGTAATAACGTTGTGGTCCGATGCGAACTTTTTTTCTCCTTATGTCATGAGCGTTTATGTGGCGCTGGCAGAAAAGGGGCTTACTTTTAGTCTGAAAACCGTTGACCTGGACAGCGGCGAACATCTGAAGCCTCAGTGGCAGGGCTACGGGCTCACCCGCCGTGTCCCTGTGCTGGAGATCGACGGTTTTGAGTTGAGTGAATCCTCGGCGATTGACGAGTATCTTGAGGACCGCTTTGCCCCGCCAGAGTGGGAACGCATCTATCCTCACGATCTGCAAAAGCGCGCCCGCGCCCGCCAGATCCAGGCGTGGCTGCGTAGCGACCTGGTGCCGATTCGCACAGAACGCTCCACGGATGTGGTGTTCGCTGGCGTCAAAAAGCCCGCCCTCAGCGAGGAGGGCTTATCCAGCGCCCGGAAGCTGATTGAAACCGCGTCATCGCTGCTGGCGCAGGGTAACCCTAACCTGTTTGGCGAGTGGTGTATTGCCGACACCGATCTGGCGCTGATGCTCAATCGCCTGATCCTCAACGGCGATGACGTCCCACAGCGGCTGGTGGATTACGCCACATTCCAGTGGCAACGCGCGTCGGTACAGCGCTATCTGGCACTCTCTGCTAAGCGCGCGGGCTGATAAGACGGGGCGCTTGAGGTATGATAGGGGCAGTCTGAATTCCCGAGGAGTAACTGATGAAACTGATGTTTGCGTCGGATATTCATGGATCGCTGCCCGCGACCGAACGCGTGCTTTCTCTGTTCGCCCAAAGCGGGGCGCAATGGCTGGTGATCCTGGGCGATGTGTTAAACCACGGCCCACGCAATGCGTTGCCGGAAGGCTATGCTCCCGCGCAGGTGGCGGAAAAACTTAATCATTTTGCCTCGCGCATTATCGCCGTTCGCGGCAACTGTGACAGCGAAGTTGACCAGATGCTGCTGCATTTTCCCATCACCGCTCCCTGGCACCAGGTGTTGATGGAAAACAGCCGTTTGTTCCTGACCCACGGGCACCTGTTCGGCCCGGATAACCTGCCGTCACTCGCCGCTGGCGATGTCCTGGTTTATGGTCATACTCATATTCCGGTGGCGGAAAAACGCGGGGCGTTTTATCACTTTAACCCCGGGTCTGTTAGCATTCCCAAAGGCGGCAACCCGGCAAGCTACGGCATGTATGAAGACGGGACATTAAGCGTTATCGCACTTAATGATCAGCAAGTTATTGCGCAGATAGCGATTAATCCGTAAGTTACACCACAACTGCAAACGCGCCGTAAGAGCGCTTAGACGAGAAGGTTTCCCGATGGTGGAGCAGAATCATTTGGCAAGTACTGAGTGGGTTGACATTGTCAGCGAAGAGAATGAAGTGATCGCGCAGGCCAGCCGCGAACAAATGCGTGCGGAGCGTCTGCGTCACCGCGCGACGTACATCGTTGTTCATGACGGCATGGGCAAGATTCTGGTCCAGCGTCGCACCGACACCAAAGATTTTCTTCCTGGTATGCTGGATGCCACAGCGGGTGGCGTTGTGCAGGCCGATGAAGTATTGCTGGATTCCGCGCGTCGTGAAGCGGAAGAAGAGTTAGGTATCGCTGGCGTGCCGTTTGCCGAGCACGGGCAGTTTTATTTCGAAGATGAGCATTGTCGCGTCTGGGGCGGGCTGTTTAGCTGCGTTTCCCACGGGCCTTTCGCCTTGCAGGAAGAGGAAGTGAGCGAAGTGTGCTGGATGACGCCGGAAGAGATCACCGCGCGTTGCGACGAGTTCACGCCGGATTCCCTTAAAGCACTGGCGCTGTGGATGACCCGCAACGCCAAAAACGAATCCGCTAAACCGGAAAATAAGGCGGAAAAAGAGGAAGAGGCTGAGTAAGCCTTAACAGCTTTCCCGCAGACACAGGCTGGACGCGATGGGTTTATGGTCGCGCCAGTCTCCGTCATTCAGACGTTCCAGTAACGCTTTCCCGGCTTCAATCCCAATCTTGCGATGCGGTACTGCCATCGTCGTCAGCGGCGGCTGACAGACGCGGCTGACGTCGCTGTCGCCAAAGCCCACGACCGCTAAATCGTCCGGCACTTTGATGCGCCGACGCTGGCACTCATACAGCGCGCCGCAGGCCAGTTCATCTGACACGCACACCAGCGCATCCAGCTCCGGCCACGCCAGCAGGAACTCTGGCAATTGTGCCGCACCGGTGGAGAAGTTCGGCGGCATGGCGGCATTAATCACTCTGTTCGGCGACAGGTGGTGGCGCAGCATCGCCTTGTACCAGCCCTGCAAATGCTGCTGAAAAATCCACTGCTCCTGGTTAGCGCACAGCAGGCCGATATTCTGGTAGCCACGCTGAATCACCATCTCGGTAAGTTCATACATGGCGGCGACGTTATCAATCCCGATATTCATATCAATCGGATCGGCACGCATTGCACCCATTTCCATCACCGGGATAGAGGCGTTTTTTAGCCAGTGGCGTACGGTATCGGAGTGCTCGACGCTGAGCAATATCGCCGCGGCGATATTCGAGGCCAGCAGCGTTTCGAGCAGTTTCTCTTCCTGTTCAAGACGATGCTGAGATTCCGCCAGCATGATCTGATATCCGGCTGGCTGGAGCACCTGCTGTAGCCCGGCGAACATCTCGGAACAGCCAGCTTCGGAAAGATTGGGAACAACCATCGCAATCGTCCATGACGACGCCGATGCCAGTGCGCTGGCGGCAAGATTGGGCATATAACCCAGCTCCTGCACCGCGGCTTCAATTTTTTCACGCAGTTTATCGGAAACCTGTTCGGGCGTGCGGAGGGCACGGGAAACAGTCATCGTGCCTACGCCGGCAAGCTGTGCGACATCCGCGAGCGTTACTTTTCCGGTACTGCGCCGTTTTCGGGTTAAAGACATACATCTTCCTGCTGACAGGACGCGATTCAGTTTCATCCTTCATTTTACGTGACAGGCAGTATACGCCTTAAATCCCTTTTTTTGCTGTGATTTCGCACCATGATAGCAATTTGATAGCGCTATCACAGTTCTGCATGTTAGTCGTTGGTAGCGCTATCTTTGTGATCGCGATCGCAGTCATTGATTGATGGGTTGAATAGAGTTTGCCCATGTCTGGTCTTTAGCGGGAGTGAAAAATGCTCAAAAAGTGGATATATGATACAACCATCATCCTACAGGATAGCGTTGAAAGCTGGCCCCAGGCGCTGGAACTGTGCGCGAAACCGCTGCTGGATTTGCAGGTTATCGCGCCGGAATATGTTACGGCTATCATCGAGCAGCACCACACGTTAGGTCCCTACTATGTGCTGGCTCCTGGGCTGGCAATGCCCCATGCGCGACCGGAAGAAGGGGCGAAAGGACTTGGCCTGTCATTGTTAAAACTGAAACAGGGCGTCTCTTTTGGTGCCGGTGAGTTTGACCCCGTCGATGTGATTGTGATGCTGGCGGCGCCCGACAAGCATAGCCATATCGAAATGATCTCGGCCTTAGCGGAATTATTTTCCAGCGACGAAGATATGGCTGAATTACATCGGGCGAATACGCTGGAGGAGATAAAAACCGTCATCGATCGCTTCTGATTTAATTATTTAATCCGATTCATTGCAACATTACGCGTCAGCGTGATGGGGCGTACTCTACTCTAAAAAGGGGATAACAATGAAAATCATGGCTATTTGCGGCTCCGGCCTGGGCAGCAGTTTTATGGTCGAAATGAATATTAAAAAGGTGCTCAAAAAACTGGAAATTGAGGCAGAGGTTGAACACTCCGATCTCTCCTCGGCCACGCCGGGCGCGGCGGACCTGTTTGTAATGGCGAAAGACATTGCCGCCAGCGCCAGCGTGCCGGAAAGCCAGCTGGTGGTGATCAACAATATCATCGATATCAACGAACTCGAAGCGCAGCTGCGCGCCTGGTTCGAAAGACAATAATCCTGATAAGGCGAGGTGGATATGTTTATCCTTGAAACGCTGAATTTCGTTGTTGATATTTTAAAAGTCCCTTCAGTACTGGTCGGGTTAATTGCCCTGATTGGTCTTGTGGCGCAGAAAAAAGCCTTTTCGGATGTGGTAAAAGGCACAATTAAAACCATTCTCGGCTTTATTGTACTGGGCGGCGGCGCAACCGTGCTGGTGGGCTCTTTAAATCCGCTCGGCGGTATGTTTGAGCACGCCTTTAATATTCAGGGCATTATTCCCAACAATGAAGCTATTGTGTCCATTGCCCTGGAAAAATATGGCGCTTCCACCGCGCTCATTATGGCCTTCGGGATGGTGGCGAATATTATTGTCGCGCGCTTTACCCGCCTGAAGTACATCTTCCTGACCGGGCATCATACCTTCTACATGGCATGCATGATTGGCGTGATCCTGACGGTTGCAGGTTTCGAGGGGGTCGGGCTGGTCTTTACCGGTTCGTTGATCCTCGGCCTGATTATGGCCTTCTTCCCGGCGATTGCGCAGCGCTATATGAAGCGTATTACCGGCAACGATGAGATCGCCTTCGGTCATTTCGGCACGCTGGGCTACGTGCTGTCCGGCTGGATTGGCAGCAAGGTCGGCAAAGGCTCGCGCTCCACCGAAGAGATGAACCTGCCGAAGAACCTTAGCTTCCTGCGTGACAGTTCAATCTCCATCTCCCTGACCATGATGATTATCTACCTGATCATGGCGGTGAGCGCCGGACGTGAGTACGTAGAGGCCACCTTCAGCGGCGGCCAGAACTACCTGGTGTACGCCATCATTATGGCCATCACCTTCGCGGCAGGCGTGTTCATCATCTTGCAGGGCGTGCGCCTGATTCTGGCGGAAATCGTCCCGGCCTTTACCGGCTTCTCGGAAAAACTGGTGCCCAATGCGCGGCCTGCGCTGGACTGCCCGGTGGTTTACCCGTATGCGCCAAACGCGGTGCTGATTGGCTTCCTGTTTAGCTTCCTCGGCGGGATTGTGGGCTTGTTCATCTGCGGTCAGTTTAGCTGGGTGCTGATCCTGCCGGGCGTGGTGCCGCACTTCTTCACTGGCGCAACGGCAGGCGTGTTTGGTAACGCCACCGGCGGACGCCGCGGGGCGATGATTGGCGCGTTTGCTAACGGCCTGCTGATCACCTTCCTCCCGGTCCTGCTGCTGCCTGTTCTGGGCGCAATTGGCTTTGCGAATACGACCTTCTCGGACGCTGATTTTGGTGCGGTCGGGATTGTGCTGGGCAACCTGGCACGCTTCCTGTCGCCGCTTGCCATCACCGGACTGGTTGTTGTGTTGTTCGCGCTGCTGGTGGCCTACAACGTCTTCGCTAAAAACAAACCTGCCAGCGGTAACGCGCAGGAAAACCCCGGAGCCAAATCATGAATGAGAATGAAATAACCGACCTGGCGCGTCAGATCCGCCTTGAGACGCTGAAATCCCTTACGCAGCTGGGTTTTGGGCACTACGGCGGCAGCATGTCAGTCGTTGAAACGCTGGCCGTTCTGTACGGCGCGGTGATGAAAATTGACCCGGCCGATCCGGACTGGCCAGAGCGCGATTACTTTGTGCTGTCGAAAGGCCATGCGGGGCCGGCGCTGTACAGCACGCTGGCGATTAAGGGCTACTTCCCGATTGAAGAGCTGAGCACGCTGAACCAGAACGGGACGCGTCTGCCAAGTCACCCGGATCGCCTGAAAACACGCGGCGTGGATGCCACCACCGGATCACTGGGACAGGGGATCTCCATCGCTGGCGGCATGGCGCTGTCGCACAAGCTGGCAGGAAGGCCAAACCGGGTGTTTTGCATCGTTGGCGACGGAGAACTGAATGAAGGGCAGTGCTGGGAAGCCTTCCAGTTTATCGCTCACCATCGACTGAACAACCTGACGGTATTCGTGGACTGGAACAAACAGCAGCTCGACGGCGAACTGGACGAAATCATCAGCGCTTTCGACCTGGAAGGCAAATTCCGCGCCTTTGGTTTTGACGTGGTGACGGTGAAAGGGGATGACATTCCGGCGCTGCTGGAGGTGACCGCGCCGATCCCTGAGGCCGATGCGCGTCCGCGGGTGGTGATCCTCGACAGCATCAAAGGGCAGGGGGTGCCATACCTGGAACAGCTCAGCAACTCGCATCACCTGCGATTAACCGAGGAGAGCAAAGCGGCGCTTAACGAGACGATTCGCCAACTGGAGGCTTCACATGATTAAGGTTGCACCGACAGGACAGAAAGATGCCGTTGAGATGCGTAAGGTCTACGCGGGTTTTGTGGCAAAACAGATTGAGGCCGGGAGCGAGATCATTGCGCTCGAAGCGGATCTGATGAGTTCGATGGCGATGGACGGCGTAGCGCGTGATTACCCGCAGCACGTCATCAACTGCGGCATTATGGAGGCCAACGTGATTGGGACGGCCGCCGGACTGTCGCTCACCGGACGTAAGCCGTTCGTCCATACCTTTACCGCCTTTGCCAGCCGTCGCTGCTTCGACCAGCTGTTTATGTCCCTGGACTACCAGCGCAATAACGTGAAGGTGATTGCCTCGGATGCGGGCGTGACGGCCTGCCACAACGGCGGGACGCATATGTCGTTTGAGGATATGGGCATCGTGCGCGGTCTGGCGCATTCAGTGGTGCTGGAGGTGACCGATGCGGTGATGTTCGAAGATGTGCTGCGTCAGCTCATCGACCTCGAAGGCTTTTACTGGGTGCGGACCATCCGTAAACAGGCGCCGAGCGTGTATGCCCCGGGGTCAACCTTCACCATCGGCAAGGGCAACGTGCTGCGCGAAGGAACCGATATTACCCTGATTGCTAACGGCATTATGGTGGCGGAAGCGCTGGAGGCGGCGCGCCAGCTGGAGCAGGAGGGGGTAAGCGCAGCGGTCATCGACATGTTTACCCTGAAGCCCATCGATCGGATGCTGGTGAAAAACTATGCCGAGAAAACCGGGCGTATTGTGACCTGCGAAAATCACAGCATTCACAACGGGCTGGGGTCGGCGGTGGCGGAAGTGCTGGTGGAAACCTGTCCGGTGCCTATGCGGCGGGTGGGGGTGAAGGAACGGTATGGTCAGGTGGGTACGCAGGACTTCTTGCAGAAGGAGTATGGCCTGACGGCACATGACATTGTGTCGGCGGCGCGAGAGTTGCTGTAATAAAAAAGGCGACCAGTTAAGTGGTCGCCTCTCTTGCCGGATGGCGCTTCGCTTATCCGGCCTACAAAACCGTAGGCCCGGTAAGCGCTAGCGCCACCGGGCTTTTTATCTTACTGCTGCTGCGAAGACTGGATCGCGGTCAGCGCGATGGTGTAGACGATATCGTCAACCAGCGCACCACGGGACAGGTCGTTCACAGGTTTGCGCATGCCTTGCAGCATTGGCCCGATGGAGATCAGGTCTGCTGAACGCTGTACCGCTTTATAGGTGGTGTTACCGGTGTTCAGATCCGGGAAGATGAACACGGTAGCGCGACCTGCAACCGGCGAGTTCGGCGCTTTGGATTTCGCCACATCAGCCATTACCGCGGCATCGTACTGGAGCGGGCCGTCGATCATAAGATCCGGACGTTTTTCCTGTGCAATGCGGGTTGCTTCACGGACTTTCTCTACGTCACTACCTGTACCAGAGGTACCGGTGGAGTAGGAGAGCATCGCGACGCGCGGTTCAATACCGAAGGCCGTTGCGGAGTCCGCAGACTGGATAGCGATTTCTGCCAGCTGCTCGGCGGTTGGGTCCGGGTTGATCGCGCAGTCGCCGTAAACGTAAACCTGTTCAGGCAGCAGCATGAAGAACACGGAGGAGACCAGAGAGCTGCCCGGTGCGGTTTTGATCAGCTGCAACGGTGGGCGGATGGTGTTCGCGGTGGTGTGAACCGCACCGGAAACCAGACCGTCAACTTCGTCCTGCTCCAGCATCAGCGTACCCAGCACCACGTTGTCTTCCAGCTGCTCGCGCGCAACGGCTTCGGTCATGCCTTTGTTCTTACGCAGCTCAACCAGACGGGCAACGTAGCTTTCGCGGACCACGTCAGGATCAACGATTTCGATGCCCGCGCCCAGCTCAACGCCCTGAGACGCCGCAACGCGGTTGATCTCATCCGGGTTACCCAGCAGCACACAGGTCGCGATACCGCGCTCTGCACAGATGGCCGCCGCTTTAACGGTACGTGGTTCGTCGCCTTCTGGCAGAACCACGCGTTTGCCCGCTTTACGCGCCAGCTCGGTCAGCTGGTAACGGAAGGCTGGAGGAGACAGACGACGGCTGCGCTCGGAGGTCGCCGTCAGGGATTCGATCCAGTCTGCGTTGATGTAGCCCGCAACGTATTCCTGAACTTTCTCGATACGCTCGTGGTCATCAACCGGCACTTCGAGGTTGAAGCTTTGCAGGCTCAGGGAGGTCTGCCAGGTGTTGGTGTTCACCATGAAGACTGGCAGGCCAGTGGCGAACGCACGTTCGCACAGCTTGCTGATACGCGCGTCCATTTCGTAGCCGCCGGTCAGCAGAATGGCACCGATTTCCACGCCGTTCATCGCCGCCAGACAGGCTGCAACCAGCACGTCCGGACGGTCTGCGGAGGTCACCAGCAGGGAACCTGCGCGGAAGTGCTCCAGCATGTGCGGAATGCTGCGCGCACAGAAGGTCACGGACTTCACGCGGCGGGTGTTGATATCGCCTTCGTTGATCACGGTGGCGTTCAGGTGACGCGCCATATCGATTGCACGGGTGGCAATCAGATCGAAGCTCCATGGCACCGCGCCCAGAACAGGCAGCGGGCTGGAATCCTGCAACTTAGCCGGGTCAACTTTGATGACTTTCGCTTTGGAAGAGTCGTCAAAAATTTCGGACAGGTCAGGACGCGTACGGCCCTGCTCATCTACTGGCGCGTTCAGCTTGTTAACAATCACGCCGGTGATGCTGGTGTTTTTCGCACCGCCAAAGCTGCTGCGCGTCAGTTCGATACGCTCTTTCAGCTGCTCTGGGGTATCCGTGCCCTGAGACATCACGAAAACGATCTCTGCGTTCAGGGTTTTCGCGATTTCAAAGTTCAGAGACTGGGCAAACTGGTGTTTACGGGTCGGGACCAGGCCTTCAACCAGCACCACTTCCGCGTCCTGCGCGTTTGCGTGGTAGTTGGCAATGATCTCTTCCATCAGCACGTCTTTCTGGTTGCTGGAGAGCAGAGATTCAACGTGGCTCATCTTCAGCGGTTCAGCCGCTGGCAGATTGGAGTTCTTGCGCACGATGGTGGTGGTCTGGTCTGGCGCATCGCCACCGGCACGTGGCTGGGCGATAGGCTTAAAGACGCTCAGACGAACGCCTTTGCGTTCCATAGCGCGGATCACGCCGAGGCTGACGCTGGTCAGGCCGACGCTGGTTCCGGTAGGGATCAGCATAATAGTACGGGACACGGTTTATCCTCTTTCGTTACCGCCGCGTTGGGCGGGTTACAAAACAGCACCGCCAGCATTGCTGGCGGTGTGGAATCAGGCAGTCAGGCGGTGCGCGTCTTGCGCGATGACCAGCTCTTCGTTAGTTGGGATAACGATAGCAGGGCGGGTGCCTTCTTTGTTGATGAAGCCAGACTTGCCGAAGCGGGCAGCCAGGTTACGCTCATGATCAACTTCGAAGCCCAGAACGCCCAGTTTGCCCAGGGACAGTTCACGTACCATTGCCGCGTTCTCACCGATGCCGCCGGTGAAGATAACAGCATCCAGACGGCCTTCCATCAGCGCGGTGTAAGAACCGATGTACTTCGCCAGACGGTGGCAATAAACGTCCATTGCACGTTTAGCGTCAGCTTTTTCTGCGTAGTTGTCTTCAACGTAACGGCAGTCGCTGGTGACCTCGGTCAGGCCCAGCAGGCCAGACTCTTTGGTCAGCATTTTGTTGATGTCGTCAACGCTCATGCCCAGGGTGTCGTGCAGGTGGAAGATGATCGCCGGGTCGATATCACCGGAACGGGTACCCATCACCAGACCTTCCAGCGGGGTCAGACCCATAGAGGTGTCAACACACTTACCGTTGCGGATAGCGGAAACAGAACCACCGTTGCCCAGATGGCAGGTGATAATGTTGACTTCTTCAACCGGCTTGTTCAGCACTTTTGCGGCTTCCTGAGTCACATAGAAGTGGCTGGTGCCGTGAGCGCCGTAACGACGGACGCCGTGCTCTTTGTACAGGCTGTATGGCAGGGCATAGAGGTAAGACTCTTCCGGCATGGTCTGATGGAACGCGGTATCAAACACGGCCACGTTTTTGTCTTTCAGACTCGGGAAGGATTTCAGTGCTTCAGCGATACCGATCAGGTGAGCCGGGTTATGCAGCGGTGCGAAAGACGCAGAGTCTTTGATACCCTGAATCACGGAGTCGTCGATTACCACGGAACTGGTGTATTTTTCGCCGCCATGGACGATACGGTGACCAATTGCGGTCAGCTGAGCAGACAGTTCTGGTTTTTGTGCCAGAATAGTGTTAACGATAAAGTTCAGCGCTTCACTGTGAGCGGCGCCTGCACCTAAAGCCGCTTCTTGTTTGCTGCCGTCCATCTTCCACTTGATACGTGCTTCAGGCAGATGGAAACATTCGGCCAAACCAGAGAGGTACTCGTCACCGTTGAGCGCATCGATGATGGCGAATTTCAGTGAGGAGCTACCGCAGTTCAGAACCAGTACTAACTTACTCGACATGGAAGTACCTATTATTGATACGTGGCTAAAAAAACGTCAGTGAGTCTAAAAGCGTAACGCATGCTGACCCAGACATTTATGATTAACATCATGCCAAACGAACATTCTGGCAGGATGGAAGAAATACCTATGATTTTAAGCCATTTTGAACATTTTTCAGACAATGGCATAATATGCGATAATTTGACGAGTTAACGCTTATCGTCTACGGCCCTATCAGGCTGGCACAGGATACCCGATACGGGGTAGCGATGACAAAATATTTTGAACGTTGTCATAGCCTGTTGTGGTTTTGCACGAAAATTTTAATTTTTATATGTGAAGTTGAGGTACAGCCATGTCGACACCCGAAATCCCGTCCGTGAACTTTTTTAGTCTGTTTCGTCGGGGACAGCATTACGCAAAGACATGGCCGATGGAAAAGCGCCTCGCGCCCATGTTTATTGAAAATCGCACTATTCGCGCCACGCGCTATGCGATTCGCTTTATGCCCCCGATTGCCGTTTTTACCCTGTGCTGGCAGATAGCGTTAGGTGGACAGCTTGGCCCTGCCGTCGCGACGGCGCTCTTTGCGTTAAGCCTGCCGATGCAGGGGCTATGGTGGTTAGGGAAACGTTCCGTCACGCCACTTCCGCCTTCTATTTTACACTGGTTTTATGAAGTGCGTGGAAAGCTGGAGGAGGCGGGCCAGGCGCTGGCACCGGTTGAAGGCAAGCCGGACTATCAGGCGCTGGCGGATACCCTCAAGCGTGCGTTTAAACAGCTTGATAAAACATTCCTCGATGACTTGTGATTGATCATCGAAACGACGACCAAAAGAAGGCACAGTAACAATCAGTTACCGTGTCTTTTTTTTACAGTGCAATGCGCTACAGGAGTCGAAAGATGGAAATGACCCATGCTCAACGTCTGATTTTGTCTAACCAGTACAAGATGATGACTATGCTTGATCCCGATAACGCTGCGCGCTACAGCCGCCTGCAAACCATTGTCGAACGTGGTTTTGGCTTGCAGATGCGCGAACTGGATCGCGAATTTGGCGAACTGAAAGAGGAAACCTGCCGTATCGTTATCGACATCATGGAGATGTACCATGCGCTGCATGTGTCCTGGACCAATCTGAAGGACCAGCAGTCCATTGACGAGCGCCGCGTGACGTTCCTGGGCTTTGATGCCGCGACGGAAGCGCGCTATCTGAGCTATGTGCGCTTTATGGTGAATACCGAAGGGCGCTACACCCATTTTGATGCGGGTACGCACGGCTTCAACGCCCAGACCCCGATGTGGGATAAGTATCAACGTATGCTGAGCGCGTGGCACGCCTGTCCGCGTCAGTACCATTTAAGCAGCAACGAAATTCAACAAATCATTAATGCCTGACGGAGGTGCGTGTGCAGTGTAAAGGTTTTCTGTTTGATCTGGACGGTACGCTGGTGGATTCGCTGCCGGTGGTGGAGCGCTCGTGGTGCCACTGGGCCGACCGGCACGGCATCGACCATCAGGACGTACTGAATTTCATCCATGGTAAACAGGCCATTACCTCATTGCGGCACTTCCTGGCGGGACGTTCTGAGGAAGAGATTCAGGCGGAGTTCCGCTATCTTGAGCAGATAGAAGCTACCGATACCGAGGGCATCACCGCGCTGCCCGGTGCGCGTGAACTGCTTGAGCACCTGAATGAAGCGCAGATCCCGTGGGCTATCGTCACCTCCGGATCGGTTCCCGTCGCGCATGCCCGTCATAAGGCGGCAGGTTTACCGACGCCGGACGTCTTCATTACCGCTGAGCGCGTGAAGCGCGGCAAGCCTGAACCGGATGCGTTCCTGCTCGGCGCAGAACTGCTTGGCCTGGCGCCAGCGGAGTGCGTGGTGGTGGAAGACGCGGCGGCAGGCGTGCTGGCCGGGCTGAACGCCGGAAGCCACGTCATTGCCGTTAACGTCCCGGCGGGTTCCCCCCGGCTGGAGGAGGCGGATTTCGTGCTTAACACCCTGACCGCCATCGACGTCTCGAAGGCGTCAGACGGAGTTGTAACCGTCTCGCTAAAAATGTAATCCCATGATATAGCCCCGCATTACCGGGGCTTTTTTATGGCAGAATTGCTTCTCCTCCACTGACAAGGACATGTTGTGAACGGTGAACTGATTTGGGTCCTGAGCCTGCTGTTAATCGCCATCATTCTTTTTGCCACGGGCAAGGTGCGCATGGATGCCGTCGCCCTGTTTGTGATTGTCGCATTCGTTCTGAGCGGTACCCTTTCCCTGCCGGAAGCCTTTTCCGGGTTTAGCGATCCCAACGTTATTTTGATTGCCGCCCTGTTTATTATTGGCGACGGCCTGGTACGCACCGGCGTGGCGACGATGATGGGGTCGTGGCTGGTTAAGATGGCGGGCAGCAGCGAAACCAAAATGCTGATTTACCTGATGCTGACGGTCGCCGGGCTGGGCGCGTTTATGAGCTCTACGGGCGTCGTGGCCATCTTTATTCCGGTCGTGCTGAGCGTCTGCATGAGAATGCAGATCTCCCCGTCGCGGCTGATGATGCCGTTGAGCTTCGCCGGACTCATCAGCGGCATGATGACGCTGGTCGCAACGCCGCCGAACCTCGTCGTGAACAGCGAACTGATCCGTGAGGGGCTTGAGGGGTTTAGCTTTTTCAGCGTTACGCCGATCGGGCTGGTGGTACTGGTGATGGGCATTATCTATATGTTATTGACCCGTTTCGCGCTGAAAGGGGAGAAGCAGGATAAAGCCAAAGAGGGCTGGAAGCGACGCTCTTTCCGCGATCTGATTAAAGAGTACCGTCTGACCGGGCGTGCCCGACGTCTGGCTATCCGCCCGGGATCGCCTATGGTGGGGCAGCGGCTGGATGACCTTAAGCTACGCGAACGCTATGGCGCGAACGTCATCGGGGTTGAGCGCTGGCGTCGTTTTCGTCGGGTGATCGTTAACGTGAACGGGGTGTCCGAGTTTCGCGCGCGTGACGTCCTGCTGATTGATATGTCCACCGCGGACGTGGATCTGCGGGAGTTTTGTAGCGAGCAGTTGCTGGAGCCGATGGTGCTGCGCGGCGAGTATTTCTCCGACCAGGCGCTGGATGTGGGAATGGCCGAGGTGTCGCTGATCCCGGAATCGGAGTTATTGGGCAAAACCGTGCGTGAAATCGGCTTTCGTACCCGCTATGGCCTCAACGTGGTGGGCCTGAAGCGCGATGGCGTAGCCCTTGAAGGGGCGGTGGTGGATGAGCCGATCCTGCTGGGGGATATCTTCCTCGTGGTCGGCAACTGGAAACTGATTAGCCAGCTCGGGCAGAAAGGCCGCGATTTTGTGGTGCTGAATATGCCGATAGAAGAGAGTGATGCATCACCGGCGCACAGCCAGGCGCCCCATGCGATTTTTTGCCTGGTATTGATGGTTGCCCTGATGCTGACGGACGAAATCCCTAACCCGGTGGCGGCGATAATCGCCTGTCTGTTAATGGGCAAATTCCGCTGTATCGACGCCGAAAGCGCTTACAAAGCGATTCACTGGCCGAGCATCATTCTCATCGTCGGGATGATGCCCTTCGCCCTGGCGCTACAGAAAACCGGCGGGGTGGATTTGATCGTGAAAGGCTTGATGGACGCGGGCGGGGGGTATGGTCCGTACCTGATGATGGTTTGCCTGTTCGTCATGTGCGCCACCATTGGTTTGTTCATCTCCAATACCGCAACGGCGGTGCTGATGGCGCCCATTGCGCTGGCGATGGCAAAATCGATGGGTGTTTCGCCGTATCCGTTTGCGATGATGGTTGCGATGGCGGCGTCCGCGGCATTTATGACGCCGGTCTCTTCCCCGGTCAATACGCTGGTGCTGGGGCCCGGGAATTATAGGTTCAGTGATTTCGTGAAGCTGGGTGTGCCATTCACCGTGCTGGTGATGGTGGTGTGCGTGGTATTGATACCGGTCCTGTTTCCCTTCTGAGCATTTTGCCGGGTGGCGGCTACGCCTTACCCGGCCTACAACCCCGTAGGCCCTGCAAGCGCAGCGCCGCTGGGCGAAAATCAGAGTGGCGAATCCTGGCTAATCTCATCCAGCGACAAATGGAAGCTCGGCACAAACACCTGCATAAAGTAATCCATCTCTTCGCTGCGACGAGATTCCAGCGTTTTCTCCAGACGCGTTTTTGCCAGTAAAAATTCGTTATTCCCGGCGGACAGCTCTTCCAGACACTTCAGGTAGGCGCACAGCGCATCGGCCTGCTTAACCAGGGATTTCTCCTCTTCCGTATACTGATGCTCGTCGATCAGCGGCCCGAAGATATCGCGCAGCTCTTCAGGCACCATGTCGATCAGCTTCTGCTGGGCAATCTTCTCAATGGCCTTATATTCCTGGGCAATCTGCGAGTTGAAATATTTCACCGGCGTAGGCAGATCCCCGGTCAGCACTTCCGATGCATCGTGGTACATCGCCAGCAGGGCGATACGTTCGGCATTCACCTGCCCGTTGAATTTGCGATTTTTAATCGCGGCCAGCGCGTGCGCGACCATGGCAACCTGCAAACTGTGCTCAGACACATTTTCAGTACGCACATTGCGCATCAGCGGCCAGCGGTTGATGAGCTTCAGGCGGGAGAGGTGGGCAAAGAAATGACTCTGACTCATAGGTTACCTTATGTCTTCACTGCGACAGACTTCATTGTGCGGGGAGGGGAGGGAAGATGCAAATTTGCGGATATTGCAGGCCGGGTAAGCGCAGCGCTACCCGGCGGAAAGTCAGCGTTACTGATGGTACCCGGAGAGGAAGCGCCCGAAGCGGCTGATCGCCATTTCAAGATCGTCTTCGCGCGGCAGGGTGACGATACGCACATGATCCGGCCACGGCCAGTTAAACGCCGTCCCCTGAACCAGCAGCACTTTTTCCTGCAACAGGAAATCGAGCACCATTTTCTGGTCGTCGTGAATATTGAAGCGCTTCGCGTCGATTTTCGGGAACATATACAGCGCGCCGTTAGGCTTCACGCAGGAGACGCCCGGAATATCATTAATCAATTCCCATGCGCGGTTGCGTTGTTCATACAGGCGGCCGCCTGGAACGATAAACTCGCTGATGCTTTGATAGCCGCCGAGTGCCGTCTGGATCGCATGTTGCGCCGGTACGTTAGCGCACAGACGCATGGATGCCAGCATCTCCAGCCCTTCAATGTAGCCTTTCGCATGTTTTTTCGGTCCGTTCAGTACCATCCAGCCCTGACGGAAACCGGCAACGCGGTAAGTTTTAGACAGTCCGTTAAAGGTCACCGTCAGCAGATCGGGCGCCAGCGCGGCGATAGAGTGGTGCTGCGCCGCGTCGTACAGGATCTTGTCGTAAATCTCGTCGGCAAAGATGATCAGATTGTGCTGGCGGGCGATCTCGACGATCTCCATCAGCAGCTCTTTTGAATAGACCGCACCCGTCGGGTTATTCGGGTTAATGATCACGATACCCCGGGTGCGCGGGGTAATTTTGGCGCGAATATCATCCAGATCCGGGAACCAGTCAGAGGATTCGTCGCACAGGTAGTGCACCGCTTTACCGCTGGACAGGGACACCGCAGCCGTCCACAGCGGATAATCCGGGGCAGGAACCAGCATTTCATCGCCGCTGTTCAGGAGCGCCTGCATCGCCTGAACGATCAGCTCCGAGACACCGTTGCCAATGTAGATATCTTCAACGGTGACGTCGCGCATACCGCGAGCCTGATAGTGCTGCATGATGGCTTTACGGGCGGAATAAAGCCCTTTTGAATCGCAGTAGCCTTGTGCAGTGGGCAGGTTACGGATCACATCCACCAGGATCTCATCCGGCGCTTCAAAACCAAATGGCGCGGGGTTGCCGATGTTGAGTTTCAGAACCTTATTGCCTTCCTCTTCAAGGCGTTTTGCCTCTTTGAGTACCGGGCCACGGATGTCGTAACAGACGTTGTCGAGCTTGCTGGATTTTTCGATAGGGGACATGAACCTTTAACCTTTTCGCTATTATTGCAACTTCCTGCCGTGGAAGTGAGCACGGAACAATGTACTCCCACCGCGCTTCGTTTTGAAGGGCGCACAGAAGAAGATTTCGTCCAACCGGGCAATGCCGCGGTCATCGCTTACTCTAACGAAGGAGTGATTTTGTGCCTGAATTTATCGTGATAAAGAGGAGTGTTGGGTTGTTTGTGCTAAAAATTTCATATAAAGATGAATATTATTCTGGGATAAATAAAAAGACGATTCGGGCTGATGCATTAGTCCCCCTGAGTGACCATTCGTAAAACCTGAATGCTGAGATACCGATTGCCATATTAGCAAAGCCAGGTTAAAAGTTACTCATGTGAAATTAATGTTAAGGGTTATTAATGAATGGCCTGAATCTAAATTAAACTTTATTTATTATTAACGACGAAAATGCAACTTTCGTTAATTTTAATAAAAAGAGTGTAGTTGCTTATCATTGGCGGTAAATCCTTAATATTGCAATAAGACTTATAAATATAGTGGATTTGGGTTAAGATGTGTTTCGGGAATGCAGCATAGCGATAGGCCTGTTACGTATATCGGATACTGCTTTCCTGTATTAATCGATTGTTATTGTTAAAATTATCTCTGGCTGATTGGGTAAGTCACATCTTGCTACGTTGCCAACGCTGCGATATAGATGGCAGAAAACATGTCTTACTCTTTATGGTATTAACATCGACCTGCAAACAACGAAATATCCTGGACGCAAGAGAATAAAAATAACGTCATGAAACGTGATTTCTGACTGGTGATATACCGCAGTACAATAACTATCTGTCAGGCAGTCTGCCGGGCCGGGATGCGAGGGAAACTCTTCAGAAGGAATTGCTTAACTGTTACACACAGCTTCAACCCGGGCAGCTCCGCACGAGCAACCTGAAAGTGAAAAGATATGATAAATGCAAATCGTCCGATAATGAATCTCGACCTCGATCTGCTGAGAACGTTTGTTGCGGTCGCCGATCTCAACACTTTTGCAGCAGCTGCTGCCGCCGTTTGCCGTACCCAGTCCGCCGTGAGTCAGCAAATGCAGCGGCTGGAACAACTGGTTGGTAAAGAGCTTTTTGCGCGTCATGGACGTAATAAGCTTTTAACAGAACATGGTATTCAGCTTCTGGGTTATGCCAGAAAGATACTGCGCTTTAATGATGAAGCCTGTATGTCATTAATGTTTAGCAACCTTCAGGGAGTGTTAACATTAGGGGCGTCAGATGAATCAGCAGATACCATTTTACCCTTCCTTCTCAACCGAATTAGCTCGGTTTATCCGAAGCTTGCCCTGGACGTTAGCGTTAAACGCAATGCTTTCATGGTTGAGATGCTGAAAGAAAACGAGGTTGACCTGGTGGTCACCACGCATCGACCTGGCCAGTTTGACAGCCTGACGCTGCGTACTTCTCCAACGCACTGGTACTGTGCCGCGGAGTATGTATTGCAGAAAGGTGAGCCGATACCCCTGGTCCTGCTGGACGATCCGAGTCCGTTCCGCGATATGGTGCTGGCTGCGCTCAACGAAGCCGGTATTCCATGGCGCCTGGCGTACGTGGCGTCAACCTTGCCCGCAGTGCGAGCGGCGGTGAAGGCCGGGCTTGGCGTAACGGCCCGTCCGGTGGAGATGATGAGCCCCGATCTGCGTGTGCTGGGTCAATCCGAGGGACTCCCGTCGTTGCCGGATACGGAGTACCTGCTGTGCCATAACGCCGCCAGCAACAACGAGCTGGCAAAAGTGGTGTTCGAGGCAATGGAAAACTACCACAATCCATGGCAGTACGCGCCTGTTACTCCCGAAGGAGGGGACGACTCCCTGATCGTGGAAGGGGATTTTGAGTGATCATTCCCTCAAAATTCTCGTAACAAAATGTAAGTGCAAAAAAGAGCCACTCGCATGATTTTTTCCTGCGAGTGGTTTTTTTTGCTATTCATAACCGTGAACGGAGCAGGGATAAAGCAAATACCGCTTATTTATCAATGCAGTAAATGTTTTTGGTTAAGATGTAAACAATACCTGTTCTAACTTACCTCATACCCCGCCGATGTTAAAAAAACAGGAAATATGTTGCTGTTTTTTTGATTGAATTAACAAAAGCGTGTCTCAGATCAAGAAAATACTCCCATTTGGGGGGAGGAATCGTTGGCAAATCCTGTCAAAATAGGAGGGTTATTTTTTTTACTTCCAAAACGGACACGATTCAACAAGATGCATTTGACGGAAAGTCATGTACCCACCAGGGTTAAAGGGCACCAAATGTTAACGAGAATCGCACGTTGTAATTTAATGTGAAGAAACCTTTGTTAAAGTTGACAAAAGGTTATAGAAAGGAGTAAAAAACCCCATCATTTTGCTGTCTATGTCTCATTTCTGACAGTTAGTGTAAGGTTATTTTGTTCCTCCCCATGAATCGATGTGATGCCCATCTGCCAGCAAGAGCAGTGTCGTCGGTATCACTTTTGATGAGTAAGCAATGAGTATGTCAACATCCACAGAAGTCATCGCTCATCACTGGGCATTCGCAATCTTTCTTATTGTAGCCATTGGCCTGTGCTGCCTGATGTTAGTCGGCGGCTGGTTCCTGGGCGGTCGCGCCCGCGCAAGGCACAAAAACACACCTTTCGAATCAGGTATTGATTCAGTAGGTACCGCTCGCTTACGCCTGTCTGCCAAGTTCTACCTGGTAGCCATGTTCTTCGTCATTTTTGACGTGGAAGCGCTTTACCTCTTCGCGTGGTCTATCTCCATTCGCGAAAGTGGTTGGGTGGGCTTTGTCGAGGCCGCAATTTTCATTTTAGTGTTACTGGCCGGTCTGGTTTATCTGGTGCGTATTGGCGCGCTGGACTGGACACCTGTGCGTTCACGCCGTGAGCACATCAACCCGGAAAACAGTATCTCTAATCGTCAGCAGTAACAGCGAGGCAATAAGATGGATTATACGCTCACCCGCATAGATCCTAACGGTGAGAATGACCGTTACCCCCTGCAAAAACAGGAGATCGTAACCGACCCCCTGGAGCAAGAAGTCAACAAAAGCGTGTACATGGGCAAGCTCGAACATGCCATGCACGACATGGTCAACTGGGGTCGTAAGAACTCCATCTGGCCATACAACTTTGGTCTTTCTTGCTGCTACGTTGAAATGGTGACGTCATTCACTGCGGTGCATGACGTTGCGCGTTTTGGGGCCGAGGTACTGCGTGCTTCTCCACGTCAGGCTGACCTGATGGTGGTGGCCGGGACCTGCTTTACCAAGATGGCACCGGTTATTCAGCGTCTTTATGACCAGATGCTGGAGCCAAAATGGGTTATCTCCATGGGCGCATGTGCAAACTCCGGCGGTATGTACGACATTTATTCCGTTGTGCAGGGCGTTGATAAGTTCATTCCGGTGGATGTGTACATCCCGGGCTGCCCGCCGCGTCCAGAGGCCTATATGCAGGCGCTGATGCTGCTCCAGGAGTCAATTGGTAAAGAACGCCGCCCGCTTTCATGGGTTGTTGGCGATCAGGGTGTCTATCGCGCGAACATGCAGTCTGAGCGCGAGCGTAAACGTGGTGAACGTATTGCCGTCACCAACCTGCGTACGCCTGACGAAATTTAATTTGCGCCTGTGGGCCTGGAGAACACCTTCGCATATCACTACTCAAATAGCGCGAAGCCAGGCTTAACAGTCACCACGGACCATTTGCAATGGTGAACAATATGACCGACTTAACCGCGCAAGAAGCCGCCTGGCAGACCCGGGATCATCTCGATGACCCCGTCATTGGCGAACTGCGCAACCGTTTTGGGCCGGATGCCTTTACTGTTCAGGCCACCCGCACCGGGGTACCCGTTGTTTGGGTGAAGCGTGAGCAATTACTGGAAGTTGTCGATTTCCTCAAGAAATTGCCAAAACCTTACGTCATGCTGTTTGACTTACACGGCATGGACGAACGTCTGAGAACGCACCGCCAGGGTCTCCCTGCTGCGGATTTTTCCGTTTTCTACCACCTGATCTCAATAGACCGCAACACGGATATCATGCTCAAGGTGGCATTGTCTGAAAACGACATGCATCTGCCGACGATCACCAAACTTTTCCCGAACGCCAACTGGTACGAGCGTGAAACCTGGGAAATGTTCGGCATGACCTTCGACGGTCACCCGCATCTGACGCGCATCATGATGCCGCAGACCTGGACCGGCCACCCGCTGCGTAAAGACTACCCGGCACGCGCCACTGAATTCGACCCGTTTGAGCTGACCAAAGCCAAGCAGGATCTGGAGATGGAAGCGCTGACCTTCAAGCCGGAAGACTGGGGCATGAAGCGCGGCACCGAAAACGAGGACTTCATGTTCCTCAACCTCGGTCCAAACCACCCCTCTGCGCACGGTGCATTCCGTATTATCCTTCAGCTTGACGGTGAAGAAATTGTCGACTGCGTCCCTGACATCGGCTACCACCACCGTGGTGCCGAGAAGATGGGTGAGCGTCAGTCCTGGCACAGCTACATTCCGTACACCGACCGTATCGAATACCTCGGCGGCTGCGTGAACGAAATGCCATACGTGCTGGCCGTTGAGAAGCTGGCAGGCATCACCGTCCCGGATCGCGTTAACGTGATTCGCGTAATGCTGTCTGAACTGTTCCGTATTAACAGCCACCTGCTGTACATCTCCACGTTCATTCAGGACGTTGGCGCGATGACGCCGGTCTTCTTCGCCTTTACCGACCGTCAGAAAATCTACGATCTGGTGGAAGCGATTACCGGTTTCCGTATGCACCCGGCCTGGTTCCGCATCGGCGGTGTGGCGCACGATCTGCCGCGCGGCTGGGACCGTCTGCTGCGTGAATTCCTCGACTGGATGCCAAAACGTCTGGCGTCTTACGAGAAAGCCGCGCTGCGTAACTCCATCCTGAAAGGCCGTTCTCAGGGCGTTGCTGCCTACGGCGCGAAAGAAGCGCTGGAGTGGGGAACCACAGGTGCTGGCCTGCGTGCGACCGGGATTGATTTCGACGTGCGTAAAGCGCGTCCTTACTCTGGTTACGAGAACTTCGACTTTGAAGTCCCGGTTGGCGGCGGCGTATCCGACTGCTATACCCGCGTGATGCTGAAAGTGGAAGAGCTGCGCCAGAGCCTGCGCATCCTTGAGCAGTGCCTCAACAACATGCCGGAAGGCCCGTTCAAGGCGGATCACCCGCTGACGACGCCGCCACCGAAAGAGCGCACGCTGCAACATATCGAAACCCTGATCACCCACTTCCTGCAAGTTTCCTGGGGCCCGGTCATGCCGGCACAGGAATCCTTCCAGATGATTGAAGCGACCAAGGGTATCAACAGCTACTACCTCACCAGCGACGGCAGCACCATGAGCTACCGCACCCGCGTGCGTACGCCAAGCTTCGCACACTTGCAGCAGATCCCGGCCGCCATTCGCGGCAGTCTGGTCTCCGACCTGATTGTGTATCTGGGTAGTATCGATTTTGTTATGTCAGATGTGGACCGCTAATTATGCACGAGAATCAACAACCACAAACCGAGGCTTTTGAGCTGAGTGAAGCAGAGCGTGCCGCCATTGAGCACGAGATGCACCACTACGAAGACCCGCGTGCGGCGTCCATTGAAGCGCTGAAAATCGTACAGAAACAGCGTGGTTGGGTGCCGGATGGGGCGATCTACGAGATCGCAAAAGTGCTGGGCATTCCGGCAAGTGACGTAGAAGGCGTAGCCACGTTCTACAGCCAGATCTTCCGTCAGCCGGTAGGCCGCCATGTGATCCGCTACTGTGACAGCGTGGTCTGCCACATCACCGGTTATCAGGGCATTCAGGCTGCGATTGAGAAGAAACTCAATATCAAGCCGGGCCAGACCACCTTCGACGGACGCTTTACCCTGCTGCCAACCTGCTGCCTGGGTAACTGCGACAAGGGGCCGACCATGATGATTGATGAGGACACTCACAGCCATCTGACGCCGGAAGCGATTCCTGACCTGCTGGAGCAGTACAAATGAAAACTGTAATTCGTACTGCTGAGACGCATCCGCTGACCTGGCGTCTGCGTGATGACAAACAGCCGGTCTGGCTCGACGAATATCAGAGCAAAAACGGCTATGCCGGCGCGCGTAAAGCCCTTGGCGGCATGGCGCCGGACGACATCGTTAACGCGGTGAAAGAGTC
The DNA here is from genome assembly GCF_048283985.1 of Enterobacter cloacae complex sp. 6730903. Taxonomy (NCBI): domain Bacteria; kingdom Pseudomonadati; phylum Pseudomonadota; class Gammaproteobacteria; order Enterobacterales; family Enterobacteriaceae; genus Enterobacter; species Enterobacter cloacae complex sp. 6730903. Next base: position 25,778 of record NZ_JBLVXX010000020.1, read on the forward strand.
TGGCCTGAAAGGCCGCGGGGGCGCGGGCTTCTCCACCGGTCTGAAGTGGAGTCTGATGCCGAAAGATGAATCCATGAACATCCGTTACCTGCTGTGTAACGCCGATGAAATGGAGCCGGGTACCTATAAAGACCGCCTGCTGATGGAACAGCTGCCGCACCTGCTGGTGGAAGGCATGCTGATCTCCGCGTTCGCGCTGAAAGCGTACCGTGGCTACATCTTCCTGCGCGGTGAATACATCGAAGCGGCTGAAAACCTGCGTCGCGCGATTGCCGAAGCCACTGAAGCCGGTCTGCTGGGTAAAAACATCCTGGGCACCGGGTTTGACTTCGAGCTGTTCGTGCACACCGGTGCCGGACGTTATATCTGCGGTGAAGAAACCGCGCTGATTAACTCCCTGGAAGGTCGCCGTGCGAACCCGCGTTCCAAGCCACCGTTCCCGGCAAGCTCCGGCGTATGGGGTAAACCGACCTGCGTCAACAACGTTGAAACCCTGTGTAACGTTCCGGCGATCCTCGCTAACGGCGTGGAGTGGTATCAGGGCATCTCCTCAAGCAAAGATGCCGGTACCAAGCTGATGGGCTTCTCCGGTCGCGTGAAAAATCCTGGCGTCTGGGAACTGCCGTTCGGTACCACCGCCCGCGAAATTCTTGAAGACTACGCCGGTGGCATGCGCGATGGCCTGAAATTTAAAGCCTGGCAACCGGGCGGGGCAGGGACGGACTTCCTGACCGAAGCCCACCTTGACCTGCCCATGGAGTTCGAAAGCATTGGTAAAGCAGGCAGCCGTCTGGGTACGGCGCTGGCGATGGCCGTCGACCACGAGATCGGCATGGTATCGCTGGTGCGTAACCTGGAAGAGTTCTTCGCCCGCGAGTCCTGCGGCTGGTGTACACCGTGCCGTGATGGTCTGCCGTGGAGCGTGAAGATCCTGCGTGCTATCGAACGTGGCGAAGGCCAGCCTGGCGATATCGAGACACTTGAGCAACTGTGTCGATTCTTAGGGCCAGGTAAAACCTTCTGTGCCCACGCACCGGGCGCCGTCGAGCCGCTGCAAAGCGCGATTAAATATTTCCGCGACGAATTCGAAGCAGGCATCAAGCAGCCGTTCAGCAATACCCATTCGATCAATGGTATTCAGCCGAACCTGCTGAAAGCGCGCTGGTAAAAACAGAATTTTGATTAACGCTCGGTTTCGGCCGAGCCAACTGGAAGCATGCTAATGGCTACGATTCATGTAGACGGCAAAGAATACGAAGTCAACGGGGCGGACAACCTGCTGGAAGCTTGTCTGTCTCTTGGCCTCGATATTCCGTACTTTTGCTGGCATCCGGCGCTGGGCAGCGTCGGTGCTTGCCGCCAGTGTGCGGTGAAGCAATATCAAAACGCGGAAGACACGCGTGGTCGCCTGGTGATGTCCTGTATGACGCCAGCCGCCGAAGGCACCTTTATTTCGATTGATGACGAAGAAGCCAAACAGTTCCGTGAAAGCGTGGTGGAGTGGTTGATGACCAACCACCCGCACGACTGTCCGGTGTGTGAGGAGGGCGGTAACTGCCACCTTCAGGATATGACCGTCATGACCGGTCACAGCTTCCGTCGCTATCGCTTTACCAAGCGTACCCACCGTAACCAGGATCTGGGGCCGTTCATCTCTCACGAAATGAACCGCTGCATCGCCTGCTACCGCTGCGTGCGTTACTACAAAGATTATGCAGACGGACAGGATCTGGGCGTATATGGCGCGCATGACAACGTCTACTTCGGTCGTCCGGAAGACGGTACGCTGGAAAGTGAATTCTCCGGTAACCTGGTAGAAATCTGTCCGACTGGCGTATTCACGGATAAAACCCACTCTGAACGTTACAACCGTAAATGGGACATGCAATTTGCGCCAAGCATCTGCCAGCAATGCTCCCTCGGCTGTAACACCAGCCCGGGTGAACGTTACGGCGAACTGCGTCGTATCGAAAACCGTTACAACGGTACCGTTAACCACTACTTCCTCTGCGACCGCGGTCGTTTCGGCTATGGCTATGTGAACCTGAAAGACCGTCCGCGTCAGCCGGTACAGCGCCGTGGCGATGACGTCATTACCCTCAATGCTGAGCAGGCGATGCAGGGCGCGGCAGATATTCTGCGTCAGTCGAAGAAAGTGATTGGCATCGGCTCCCCGCGCGCCAGCATCGAAAGCAACTTCGCGCTGCGCGAGCTGGTTGGGGCGGAAAACTTCTACACCGGTATCGCCCAGGGCGAGCAGGAACGTCTCCAGCTGGTACTGAAAGTGCTGCGTGAAGGCGGCATTCATACGCCTGCGTTGCGCGAAATCGAATCCTATGATGCGGTTCTGGTGCTGGGTGAAGACCTGACGCAGACCGGCGCACGCGCGGCCCTGGCGGTTCGTCAGGCGGTGAAAGGTAAAGCACGTGAAATGGCAGCGGCGCAAAAAGTGGCTGACTGGCAGATTGCGGCAATCCTCAACATTGGTCAGCGCGCGAAGCATCCTCTGTTTGTGACTAACGTCGACAACACCCGTCTGGACGATATCGCCGCGTGGACCTACTGCGCGCCGGTTGAAGATCAGGCGCGCCTCGGCTTTGCCATTGCCCACGCGCTGGACAGCAACTCGCCGGCCGTTGAACTGGATCGCGACCTGCAAAACAAGGTCGACGTGATTGTTCAGGCGCTGGCGGGGGCGAAGAAACCGCTGATTATTTCCGGTACCAACGCCGGTAGCGCTGAAATCATTCAGGCCGCAGCGAACGTTGCCAAAGCCCTGAAGGGCCGCGGCGCTGACGTCGGTGTCACCATGATTGCCCGTGCGGTGAACAGCATCGGTCTGGGTATGATTGGCGGCGGCTCGCTGGAAGACGCGTTAAGCGAACTGGAATCCGGTGCCGCTGACGCCGTTGTGGTGCTGGAAAACGACCTGCATCGCCATGCTTCTGCCGCTCGCGTTGACGCCGCGCTCTCCAGAGCGCCGCTGGTGATGGTTATCGACCATCAGCGCACCGCGATCATGGACAAAGCGCACCTGGTTCTTTCTGCGGCAAGCTTCGCAGAAAGCGACGGGACGGTGATCAACAACGAAGGCCGCGCCCAGCGTTTCTTCCAGGTTTATGACCCGGCCTACTACGACAGCAACACCGTGATGCTGGAAAGCTGGCGCTGGCTGCACTCTCTGCACAGCACCGTGCAGAGCCGTGAAGTGGACTGGACGCAGCTCGACCACGTTATCGACGCGGTTGTTGAGAAACTGCCTCAGCTGGCGGGCATTAAAGACGCCGCGCCTGACGCAAGCTTCCGCATTCGCGGCCAGAAACTGGCGCGTGAGCCGCACCGCTACAGCGGTCGTACCGCGATGCGCGCCAACATCAGCGTGCACGAACCGCGACAGCCGCAGGATAAAGACACCATGTTTGCCTTCTCGATGGAAGGGAACAACCAGCCGTCTGCGCCGCGTTCGCAAATCCCGTTTGCATGGGCACCGGGCTGGAACTCCCCGCAGGCATGGAACAAGTTCCAGGCTGAAGTGGGTGGTCACCTGCGCCACGGCGATCCGGGCGTGCGTCTGATTGAAGCCTCCGAAACCGGTCTGGACTTCTTCACCACCGTTCCGGCGAGCTTCCAGGCGCAGGAAGGTCACTGGCGTATTGCACCGTACTACCATCTGTTCGGTAGCGACGAGCTATCCCAGCGTTCTCCGGTATTCCAGCAGCGTATGCCGCAGCCGTACATCAAGCTCAACCCGGCGGATGCCGCGAAGCTTGGCGTTAACGCGGGTGCGAACATTGCCTTTAGCTACGACGGCCAGACAATCAGCCTGCCGCTGATTATTTCTGAACGCCTGTCAGCAGGGCAGGTGGGTCTGCCGATGGGTATGCCTGGCATCGCGCCGGTCCTGGCGGGTGCGCATCTTGATAACCTTCAGGAGGCAAAAGCATGAGTTGGTTAACGCCGGATCTTATCGACATCCTGCTGAGCATTCTGAAAGCGGTTGTGATTCTGCTGGTGGTTGTCACCTGCGGCGCGTTCATGAGCTTTGGTGAACGTCGTCTGCTCGGTCTGTTCCAGAACCGTTACGGACCGAACCGCGTGGGCTGGGGTGGTTCACTCCAGCTGGTCGCGGACATGATCAAGATGTTCTTTAAAGAGGACTGGGTTCCGCGCTTCTCGGACCGCGTGATCTTTACGCTGGCGCCGATGATCGCCTTCACCTCGCTGCTGCTGGCGTTTGCTATAGTTCCGGTCAGCCCGACCTGGGTGGTGGCTGACCTGAACATCGGCATTCTGTTCTTCCTGATGATGGCAGGCCTCGCGGTTTACGCGGTCCTGTTCGCAGGCTGGTCCAGTAACAACAAATACTCGCTGCTGGGTGCGATGCGTGCTTCCGCGCAGACGCTGAGCTACGAAGTGTTCCTGGGTCTCTCCCTGATGGGCGTGGTGGCGCAGGCCGGTTCATTTAACATGACCGACATCGTCAATAACCAGGCCGACATCTGGAACGTTATCCCGCAGTTCTTTGGGTTTATTACCTTTGCCATCGCGGGCGTGGCGGTGTGTCACCGTCACCCGTTTGACCAGCCAGAAGCCGAACAGGAACTGGCCGACGGTTACCACATTGAATATTCCGGTATGAAGTTCGGTCTGTTCTTCGTGGGCGAGTACATCGGTATCGTCACCATTTCCGCGTTGATGGTAACGCTGTTCTTTGGTGGCTGGCATGGCCCGTTCTTACCGCCGTTCATCTGGTTCGCGCTGAAAACCGCGTTCTTCATGATGATGTTCATTTTGATTCGCGCAGCGTTACCGCGTCCGCGTTATGACCAGGTAATGTCCTTCGGCTGGAAAGTGTGCCTGCCGCTGACGCTCGTCAACTTGTTGGTAACGGCGGCTGTCATTCTCTGGCAGCAGCCATAAGGGGCTTTGAGATCATGACCTTAAAAGAATTATTGGTAGGTTTCGGCACCCAGGTACGCAGTATCTGGATGATCGGCCTGCATGCGTTTGCCAAACGCGAAACCCGGATGTACCCGGAAGAGCCGGTATATCTGCCGCCGCGCTACCGTGGACGTATCGTGCTGACGCGCGACCCGGACGGTTCCGAGCGTTGCGTTGCCTGTAACCTGTGTGCGGTAGCGTGTCCGGTGGGCTGTATCTCTCTGCAAAAAGCAGAGACGGTAGACGGCCGCTGGTACCCTGAGTTCTTCCGCATCAACTTCTCACGCTGCATCTTCTGCGGTCTGTGTGAAGAAGCGTGCCCAACCACGGCGATTCAGCTGACTCCAGACTTCGAGCTGGGTGAGTACAAGCGTCAGGATCTGGTGTACGAGAAAGAGGATCTGCTGATTTCCGGTCCGGGCAAATACCCGGAATATAACTTCTACCGGATGGCGGGTATGGCAATCGACGGCAAAGATAAAGGCGAAGCAGAGAACGAAGCTAAGCCTATCGACGTCAAGAGCCTGTTACCGTAAGGAGAGGGCAATGGAATTCGCTTTTTATATCTGTGGCCTTATCGCCATCCTGGCTACGCTGCGAGTGATCACGCACACCAATCCGGTGCATGCGCTGCTGTATTTAATCATCTCGCTGCTGGCTATTTCCGGGGTGTTCTTTGCGCTGGGCGCGCACTTCGCCGGTGCGCTGGAAATCATCGTCTACGCCGGGGCCATCATGGTGCTGTTCGTGTTCGTGGTGATGATGCTCAACCTGGGCGGCTCAGAAATTGAGCAGGAACGTCAGTGGTTAAAACCGCAGGTGTGGATTGGTCCGGCAATTTTGTCGGCCATCATGCTGGCGGTGATTGTTTACGCCATTCTGGGCGTCAACGACCAGGGTATCGACGGGACGCCAATCAGCGCGAAAGCCGTGGGTATTACCCTGTTTGGTCCGTACGTTCTGGCGGTTGAGCTGGCCTCAATGCTGCTGCTGGCGGGTCTGGTTGTGGCCTTCCACGTTGGCCGCGAAGAGCGTGCTGGCGAGGTGCTGAGCAACCGCACCGACGACCGCGCGAAAAGAAAAACGGAGGAACGCGCATGATCCCCTTAACACATGGACTGATCCTCGCTGCGATTTTATTCGTTCTGGGCTTAACCGGTCTGGTTATCCGCCGCAATCTGCTGTTTATGCTGATCGGTCTGGAAATCATGATCAACGCTTCTGCGCTGGCCTTTGTGGTCGCCGGTAGCTACTGGGGCCAGACCGATGGTCAGGTGATGTACATTCTCGCCATCAGCCTCGCGGCTGCTGAAGCGAGTATTGGCCTGGCGCTGTTGCTACAGCTCCATCGTCGCCGCCAGAACCTGAACATCGATTCAGTAAGTGAGTTGCGTGGATGAACATGCTTGCCTTAACCATTATTTTTCCGCTGATTGGCTTCGTGCTGCTGGCGTTTTCTCGCGGCCGCTGGTCTGAGAATCTGTCTGCCACCGTGGGCATTGGCTCTATCGGCCTGGCTGCGCTGGTCACAGCGTATGCGGGTATCGACTTCTTTAACAATGGACGTCAGGCCTACAGCGTACCGCTGTGGAACTGGATGTCGGTCGGTAATTTCAACATCGGTTTCAACCTGGTGCTGGATGGTCTGTCTCTGACCATGCTCTCCGTGGTCACCGGCGTCGGCTTCCTGATCCACATGTTCGCCTCCTGGTACATGCGCGGTGAAGAGGGATACTCCCGCTTCTTCGCCTACACCAACTTGTTTATCGCCAGCATGGTGGTCCTGGTCCTGGCCGATAACCTGCTGCTGATGTATCTGGGCTGGGAAGGCGTGGGTCTGTGCTCTTACCTGCTGATCGGTTTCTACTACACCGATCCGAAGAATGGCGCAGCGGCCATGAAAGCGTTCGTCGTGACCCGTGTGGGTGACGTGTTCCTCGCTTTCGCGCTGTTCATTCTCTACAACGAACTGGGCACGCTGAACTTCCGCGAAATGGTGGAACTGGCGCCGGCGCACTTCGAAGCAGGCAACAACATGCTGTGGTGGGCAACGCTGATGCTGCTGGGTGGCGCTGTGGGTAAATCCGCGCAGCTGCCGTTGCAGACATGGCTGGCCGACGCGATGGCGGGTCCAACCCCTGTCTCCGCGCTGATCCACGCCGCGACCATGGTCACCGCCGGTGTCTACCTGATTGCGCGTACTCATGGCCTGTTCCTGATGACCCCGGAAATTCTGCATCTGGTGGGTATTGTCGGTGCGGTTACGCTGGTGCTGGCAGGCTTTGCCGCGCTGGTGCAGACCGACATCAAACGCGTGCTCGCATACTCCACCATGAGCCAGATTGGTTACATGTTCCTGGCGCTGGGCGTTCAGGCGTGGGACGCGGCCATTTTCCACCTGATGACGCACGCGTTCTTTAAAGCGCTGCTGTTCCTCTCATCCGGTTCGGTGATCCTGGCCTGCCACCACGAGCAGAACATCTTCAAAATGGGCGGACTGCGTAAGTCCATCCCGCTGGTTTATGTCTGCTTCCTGGTAGGCGGCGCGGCGCTGGCGGCACTGCCGCTGATTACCGCAGGCTTCTTCAGTAAGGACGAAATCCTGGCGGGCGCCATGGCGAATGGTCATATCAATCTGATGGTTGCGGGTCTGGTCGGTGCGTTTATGACCTCCCTGTACACCTTCCGTATGATTTTCATCGTCTTCCACGGTAAAGAACAAATTCACGCTCACGCAGGGAAGGGGATTACCCACCACCTGCCGCTGATTGTGCTGCTGATCCTGTCCACCTTCGTTGGCGCGATGATTGTGCCACCGTTGCAGGGCGTACTGCCGGCAACAACCGAGCTTGAGCACGGTCGCGTTCTGACGCTTGAAATCACCTCCGGCGTTGTGGCTATCGCGGGCATCCTGATTGCCGCATGGCTGTGGCTGGGCAAACGCACGCTGGTGACTGCCGTTGCCAACAGCGCGCCGGGCCGTCTGCTGGGCACCTGGTGGTACAACGCATGGGGCTTCGACTGGCTGTACGACATGATCTTCGTGAAGCCGTTCCTGGGCATTGCGTGGCTGCTGAAGCGCGATCCACTGAACAGCCTGATGAATATCCCGGCGATCCTCTCTCGCTTTGCAGGTAAAGGCCTGCTGTTCAGCGAGAACGGTTATCTGCGCTGGTATGTGGCGTCCATGAGCATCGGTGCGGTTGTCGTACTGGCGCTGCTGATGGTGTTGCGTTGATCGTTAAGTGAATTTTATTCGAATTCGTTGAAAATCAGGCCCCTGCTGGGGGCCTTAAAAAGGAATGTAAATCGCCATGTTACTACCCTGGCTAATATTAATTCCCTTCATCGGCGGCTTCCTGTGCTGGCAGACTGAACGCTTTGGCGTGAAGATGCCGCGCTGGATCGCGCTGATCACCATGGGATTGACGCTCGCGCTTGGTCTGCAACTGTGGTTGCAGGGTGGCTACTCACTGACCCAGTCTGCGGGCCTTCCGCAGTGGCAGTCTGAGTTCATTCTGCCGTGGATCCCACGTTTCGGTATCACGATCCACCTCGCGATTGACGGTCTGTCGCTGCTGATGGTGGTACTGACCGGTCTGCTCGGCGTTCTGGCGGTACTCTGCTCCTGGCGAGAAATCGAAAAATATCAGGGCTTCTTCCACCTGAACCTGATGTGGATCCTGGGCGGCGTAATCGGCGTGTTCCTGGCCATCGACATGTTCCTGTTCTTCTTCTTCTGGGAGATGATGCTGGTGCCGATGTACTTCCTGATCGCGCTGTGGGGCCACAAGGCATCCGACGGTAAAACGCGTATCACGGCGGCCACCAAGTTCTTCATCTACACCCAGGCGAGTGGTCTGGTGATGTTGATTGCCATCCTGGCGCTGGTATTTGTGCATTACAATGCGACCGGCGTGTGGACCTTCAACTACGAAGACCTGCTGAAGACCCCGATGTCTCACGGTGTGGAATACCTGCTGATGCTCGGCTTCTTCATCGCCTTCGCGGTGAAAATGCCGGTCGTACCGCTGCACGGCTGGCTGCCGGACGCGCACTCTCAGGCGCCAACGGCGGGTTCCGTTGACCTGGCGGGTATCTTGCTGAAAACGGCGGCCTACGGTCTGCTGCGTTTCTCCCTGCCGCTGTTCCCGAACGCCTCCGCAGAGTTCGCGCCGATTGCCATGTGGCTTGGCGTGATCGGTATCTTCTACGGTGCATGGATGGCCTTCACGCAGTACGACATCAAACGTCTGATTGCCTACACCTCCGTTTCCCACATGGGCTTCGTGCTGATTGCCATCTACACCGGCAGCCAGCTGGCGTACCAGGGGGCGGTGATCCAGATGATTGCGCACGGCCTGTCTGCTGCCGGTCTCTTCATCCTGTGTGGTCAGCTGTATGAACGTCTGCATACCCGCGACATGCGTATGATGGGCGGTCTGTGGGGCAAAATGAAATGGCTGCCAGCGCTCTCCATGTTCTTCGCGGTGGCGACTCTGGGTATGCCGGGTACCGGTAACTTCGTCGGCGAGTTTATGATCCTGTTCGGCAGCTTCAACGTGGTACCGACGATCACCGTCATCTCCACCTTTGGTCTGGTATTTGCCTCCGTGTACTCGCTGGCGATGCTGCACCGCGCTTACTTCGGTAAGGCGAAGAGTGAAATTGCTGCACAAGAACTGCCGGGGATGTCGCTGCGTGAGCTGTTCATCATCCTGCTGCTGGTCGTACTGCTGGTGCTGTTGGGCTTCTATCCGCAGCCGATTCTGGATACCTCGCACTCCGCGATGGGTAACATCCAGCAGTGGTTTGTTAATTCTGCTTCTACTACAAGGCCGTAATTCGCCATGACAATAACTCCACAACAACTGATCGCGCTGCTACCGCTGCTGATCGTCGGATTGACGGTGGTGGTTGTGATGCTCTCCATTGCGTGGCGACGCAATCACTTCCTGAATGCGACCCTGTCCGTTCTGGGTCTGAACGCTGCGTTAGTCTCCCTCTGGTTTGTTGGCCAGGCGGGAGCGATGGACGTCACGCCGCTGATGCGCGTTGACGGTTACGCCATGCTCTACACCGGTCTGGTGCTGCTGGCGAGCCTGGCAACCTGTACCTTTGCGTACCCGTGGCTCGAAGGGTACAACGACAACAAAGAAGAGTTTTACCTGCTGGTACTGATTGCCGCACTGGGCGGCATTCTGCTGGCGAACGCGAACCACCTGGCCGCGCTGTTCCTCGGTATTGAGCTGATCTCACTGCCGCTGTTCGGCCTGATTGGTTACGCCTTCCGTCAGAAGCGCTCTCTGGAAGCGAGTATCAAGTACACGATCCTGTCTGCTGCCGCGTCGTCGTTCCTGCTGTTCGGTATCGCGCTGCTTTACGCACAGACGGGTAATCTCTCCTTCATGGCGCTCGGTAAGAGCCTCGGCGACGGCATGATGCATGAGCCGCTGCTGCTGGCGGGTCTGGGCATGATGATTGTTGGCCTTGGCTTTAAACTCTCTCTGGTTCCGTTCCACCTGTGGACGCCAGACGTCTACCAGGGTGCGCCTGCGCCGGTCTCTACCTTCCTGGCGACGGCGAGCAAAATCGCTATCTTCGGTGTGGTCATGCGTCTGTTCCTGTACGCCCCGGTGGGCGACAGCGAAGCGGTTCGCGTGGTGCTGGGTATTATCGCGTTCGTGTCCATCATCTTCGGTAACCTGATGGCGCTGAGCCAGACCAACATCAAGCGTCTGCTGGGCTACTCCTCTATCTCCCATCTGGGCTACCTGCTGGTGGCGCTGATTGCGCTGCAAACCGGTGAGATGTCGATGGAAACCGTGGGTGTATATCTGGCCGGTTACCTGTTCAGCAGCCTCGGCGCCTTCGGCGTGGTGAGCCTGATGTCCAGCCCGTACCGTGGCCCGGATGCAGATTCCCTGTTCTCCTACCGTGGCCTGTTCTGGCACCGTCCGATTCTGTCTGCGGTAATGACCGTGATGATGCTCTCTCTGGCGGGTATCCCGATGACGCTGGGCTTTATCGGTAAGTTCTACGTGCTGGCCGTCGGTGTGCAGGCGGGTCTGTGGTGGCTGACGGCGGGTGTCGTTATCGGCTCCGCGATTGGTCTCTACTACTACCTGCGCGTAGCGGTGAGCCTGTACCTGAGCGCGCCTCAGCAGCTCAACCGTGATGCCCCAACCAACTGGCAGTACAGCGCTGGCGGTATTGTGGTGCTCATCTCCGCGCTGCTGGTGCTGATCTTCGGTATCTATCCGCAGCCGCTGATTGAGATTGTGCAGCGCGCGATGCCGCTGATGTAAGGTGAAAGCAAAAAGGCAACGAAAGTTGCCTTTTTTATTGCCCAGCGGCGCTACGCTTGCAGGGCCTACGGGTCTTGTAGGTCGGGTAAGCGTAGCGCCACCCGACTAAGCCAGCTGCTTGCGGCTAATCAACGGCCCGTCAATCTTCTTCATCGAGCGGTCCAGCACCTCTTCAATTACCGACGACAGCTCATTCAGCTCAAACTTCGCCACATAGCCGTCCGCCTTCACCTTGCGAATATGGTCTTCGTTCGCGTTGCCGGACAGGGACGAGTGGATCACCACCGGAATATCTTTCAGGAAAGGATCGGTTTTGATTTTGCGCGTCAGCGTAAAGCCGTCCATCTCTGGCATTTCGAGGTCGGTCAGCACCAGCGCGATCTTATCGGTGATCGGCACGCCCTCAGCCTGCGCCTGTGCCGCCAGCACGCCAATTTTCTCCCACGCGTCTTTGCCGGTGATATGCAGCTGAGCCGGGATCTCCATCGCCTGCAATCCCTTCTCCAGCATTGAGCGCGCCACTTTCGAATCTTCTGCAACAATCGCGACAGAGCCAGGCTTGATGTTGAATTTGGTGGTTTCCAGATGGGTGGCGTGCAGATCGTGGTTCGCCGGGGTGATGTCATACAGGATCTGCTCCACGTCCAGCACCATCGCCAGATCGTTGGTATCGGTCTTCTCGTCCAGACAGGCAATGCTGGTGATGTAGCGACCGCTGACGGCGGTTTCCGCGGCGTGCACCTGCTTCCAGTCCAGACGCATGATGTTTTCCACTGATTCCACGGCAAACGCCTGCACGCTGCGGGCATATTCGGTAATCAGCAAAATGTTCAGCCCGGTGGCAGGTTTGCAGCCGGCGACGGCGGCCAGATCGATCACCGGGATCACCTGGTCGCGAATGTTCACCATCCCCATCAGCGGAGACTTCATTCCCGCCGGTTTGGTGAAGGTCGGCATCGGCACAATTTCGCGCAATTTGAACACGTTGATGCCGAACAGCTCGGATTTATTTTCGTTCAGAGAGGTGCCAAGACGGAACAGCAACAGTTCAAAACGGTTGGACAGGGTCAGGTTCGCCCTGTCATCAATATCTTTCTGGAAATTATCCATTCTACCCTCAAGAGAAATGCTGGCCTTTTAATCGTTATCGGCACGCTGAGGGAAAAATGAAGGACTAAACGCTGACCTGAGCAAAATCTTCCGCCAGCTCGCATGCCGGAAATACTTCCCGGCACTCTGCCAGCAGGCTTTCAGCGCCGCGGACGTCATAGCGTGAGCTGACGTGAGTAACAATCAGTTTCCGGACGCCAGCCTCACGTGCCAGCTGCGCCGCCTGACGCGTAGAGCTGTGCCCCCGGCTGTTGGCTTTTTCTTCCATCGCCGCTTCCAGCGTCGCCTCATGCACCATCACATCCACACCCCCGGCAAGCCTGAGCGCCGAAGGGCAGGGGGCGGTATCCCCAAAAATAGCCAGTTTTTTGCCCGGCTGCGGTGGGGCGAGGTAATCCTGACCGTTGATGACGCGCCCGTCTTCCAGCGTGACGGTCTCGCCGTGCTTCAGACGCTGGAACAGCGGGCCGGGTTTCACCCCATCGGCCTGCAACGCGGCGGCGTTCAGCGCCCCGGGCTTGTCATGCTCCTCAACGCGATAGCCGTAGCATTCCACCGGATGGTTAAGCGGGTAAGCGCGCACCTGGTAATCTCCGTCATCGAACACCAGACCCTCGCCGATCTCCACCACCTCCAGCGGATAATCGGTCCACGAGCCGCTCAGGCGCAGCGTGGTTTCAACGAATTCCTGAATACCCGCGGGGCCATAAATGGTCAGCGGGTTAGCGTTACCGGCCATCGAACGGCTGCACAGCAGGCCCGGCAGGCCAAACAGATGGTCGCCGTGCAGATGGGTGATAAATATTTTATCCACTTTCCCCGGGTGGTAGGAGGTATGCAGCAGCTGATGTTGCGTACCCTCGCCGCAGTCAAACAGCCACAGCCCACCGCGGGTAGGATGCTTAAGATCCAGCAGAATCGCCGTCACGTTTCGTGAGCGGGTTGGCACCCCGGCGGACGTACCCAGAAAAATCAGTTCCATAACGCAATCAGCCCTTTGCCGAATGGGAAGGGGTTTAGTATAACGTGATGAACCCCAGGAAGGAGAAACACATGATCCAGTGGCAAGATCTACACCACAGCGAACTGACCGTGCAATCACTCTATGCCCTGCTCAAACTGCGCTGCGAAGTCTTTGTGGTTGAACAAACCTGCCCGTATCAGGATATCGACGGTGATGACCTGGTCGGCGAGAACCGGCACATCCTCGGCTGGCGCGATAACGAGCTGGTGGCGTATGCGAGGATTCTGAAAAGCGAAGAGGATTTTGACCCTGTCGTCATTGGGCGCGTTATTATCAGCGGCCGCGCGCGCGGTGAAAAGCTGGGCTATCAGCTGATGGAAAAAGCGCTGGACGCATGCCAGAAACAGTGGCCGGACAAGGCGTTATACCTGGGCGCGCAGGCGCATTTGCAATCATTCTATGGCCATTTTGGTTTTACCCCGGTCACGGACATTTACGACGAAGACGGCATCCCACACATCGGCATGGCGCGCGAAGCGAAACAGGCGCAATAGCAAGACGTTGTCTATAGTTACCGGACTGGTGTACTAACATGGAGAAAAATATGTCATTTCAATCCTGGGATACCCGAGTCGACGACGACCTGACGCTGCTAAGCGAAACGCTGGAAGAAGTGCTGCGCTCTTCAGGCGATCCTGCCGATCAGAAGTACATTGAGCTAAAAGCCCGCGCCGAGCAGGCGCTGCATGACGTGAAAAACCGCGTCAGTAACGCCTCCGACAATTACTACTACCGCGCCAAACAGGCGGTTTATCGTGCCGACGATTATGTGCATGAAAAACCGTGGCAGGGCATTGGGGTCGGTGCGGCCGTAGGGCTGGTGCTGGGTCTGCTGTTAGCCCGTCGTTAAGCCGGTAAACCACTCCCTACACGTGGGTACTGCTATTTATTGTCAGTACCCCGTATAATATAAGGCTTTAACAGGGAGAGGTTCGCGTGCACTCGATTTTCCTCGCGCTGCAAAGCCTGCGCACTCAGCTTGCGCAAGCATTGCCTGCTACACCCGGTTTACGCCATTTCGATGTCTCTTTCCCGTTAAACGACGCCTTCGATCCGCTGGCCTGGCTGGGCGTGCAGCGATGCTATCCTCAGTTTTACTGGCAACAGCGCAGCGGCGATGAAGAACTTGCCGCGCTCGGAAGCCTCGCCCAGTTTGATTCTCTGGCTTCGGCCTCACGGTTTTTGCACACCCACGACGTAGCCAATGACACCCGTATCTGCGGCCTGAACGCCTTCAATCCGGCGCAGGGCAAGCTGTTTTTACCGCGCCTTCTCTGGCGACGGTCTGCCGGGGTCGCCACGCTGCGTCTGCAACTGTGGAGCGAAACGTCGCTGCGGGAAGATGGCCGTGAGGCGCTGAATTTTGTCGATAAGCTGCGCGATGCCGCGCCGATCCGCCCGTTGTCCGTGCAGATTGTGAAGGAAACCCATCATCCGGAAAAACCGGAATGGCTGGCGTTGATTCGCCAGGCAACGGATACCCTTGCTCGCGGCGATTTTGAGAAAGTGGTGCTCGCACGTGCCACCGATGTGCAGTGCCAGCAGCCCGTGAACGCCATCGCGCTGATGGCTGCCAGCCGCGCGCTAAACCTCAACTGCTATCATTTTTGTATGGTCTTTGACGCCAGCAACGCGTTCCTCGGCTCGACGCCCGAGCGCCTGTGGCGGCGACGCGGCACGCTGCTGCGTACTGAAGCGCTGGCAGGCACCGTGGCCAGCCATTCTGACGATAAGCAGGCCCAGCGTCTGGGCGACTGGCTGATGAACGACGACAAAAATCAGCGGGAAAATATGCTGGTGGTGGAAGATATCTGCCAGCGTCTTCAGCACCATACCCGGACGCTGGAGATCCTGCCTGCGCAGGTGCTGCGTCTGCGCAAGGTGCAGCATTTACGTCGCTGTATCTGGACCGAACTTAAACAGCCTGACGACGAGCAGTGCCTGCATATTCTGCAACCGACGGCGGCGGTGGCCGGGCTGCCGCGACAGGCGGCGCGAGAATTTATTGCGAAAGTGGAGCCGTTTGACCGGGAGTGGTACGCCGGATCGGCGGGCTATTTATCGCGCGAACAAAGCGAATTCTGCGTGGCATTACGCTCCGCCCGCATTCACGACGCTGCGCTGCGTCTTTATGCGGGGGCGGGCATCGTCAGCGGCTCCGATCCGGAGCAGGAGTGGCAGGAGATCGAGAACAAGGCCGCCGGGCTGCGTTCCCTTCTCCTGAGGGATTAATACTGATTCGTGCAATCCCGATTCATATCAAAATTCTGACTTTTTCTATTATTTATACTGTGTCGCATTCTTGATACTGGACAATCTCATGTCAGTAAGTTCTTTTAACCGACGCTGGGCGGCGGTGATCCTTGAAGCCCTGACCCGTCATGGTGTCAGGCATGTGTGTATTGCCCCGGGCTCTCGCTCCACGCCGCTCACCCTTGCTGCCGCGGAAAACCGGGCTTTTATTCACCACACCCATTTTGATGAGCGGGGTCTGGGCCATCTGGCGCTCGGGCTGGCGAAAGTCAGCAAAGCGCCCGTGGCGGTGATAGTCACCTCCGGCACGGCGGTGGCGAACCTCTATCCGGCGCTGATTGAAGCGGGATTAACCGGCGAAAAGCTGATTTTACTCACTGCCGACCGTCCCCCGGAACTTATTGACTGCGGCGCTAACCAGGCGATTCGTCAGCCTGGCATTTTTGCCTCGCATCCTTCACAGACGGTCTCGTTGCCGCGCCCCACCCAGGATATTCCCGCCAGCTGGCTGGTCTCAACCCTCGACCACGCCATGAACGCACTGCGCAGCGGCGGGCTGCACATTAACTGCCCGTTTGCCGAGCCGCTGTATGGTGAAATGAACGATACCGGCCTCGCCTGGCAACAGCAGCTGGGAGACTGGTGGGAAAGCGAAAAACCCTGGCTGCGCGAGCAGACGCATCTGGAAAGCGCAAAACAGCGCGACTGGTTCTTCTGGCGCCAGAAGCGCGGCGTGGTGATTGCCGGGCGAATGAGTGCGGCGGAAGGCAAGCTGGCGGCGGAGTGGGCACAAACGCTTGGCTGGCCGCTGATTGGTGACGTGCTTTCCCAGACGGGCCAGCCGCTGCCCTGCGCCGACCTCTGGCTGGGGAACGCGAAAGCGGTTACCGAGCTGGCGCAGGCGCAGATTGTCGTCCAGCTGGGATCGAGCCTGACGGGGAAGCGTCTGCTCCAGTGGCAGGCCACCTGTACGCCAGAAGAGTACTGGCTGGTGGACCCGCTCGAAGGACGCCTTGACCCGGCGCACCATCGCGGCCGCCGCCTGGTGAGCAACATTGACAGCTGGCTGGAATTGCATCCGGCGGAAAAACGCAAACCCTGGGCGGCGGAGATCCCGGCGCTGTCACGTCAGGCGTGGGAACTCACCAAAGCCCAGTGCGAGGCGTTCAGTGAAGCCGGGCTGGCGCACCGTATCCGCAAATATCTTCCCGAGCAGGGACAACTTTTTGTCGGTAACAGCCTGGTGGTGCGCCTGATTGACGCCTTTTCGCAGCTGCCGGCGGGATATCCGGTGTACAGCAACCGGGGCGCGAGCGGCATTGACGGCCTGATCTCCACCGCCGCTGGCGTACAGCGGGCCAGCGCGAAATCCACGCTGGCGATTGTGGGGGATCTCTCAGCCCTCTACGATCTCAACGCGCTGGCGCTCCTGCGTCAGGCGTCGGCCCCGTTCGTGCTGATAGTTGTGAACAATAACGGCGGGCAGATTTTCTCGTTGCTGCCGACGCCGCAAAGCGAACGTGAGCGCTTCTATCTGATGCCGCAAAACGTGCAGTTCGAACACGCCGCCGCCATGTTCAGCCTGAAGTACCATCGCCCGGAAAACTGGGACGCGCTGGAGACGGCGCTGATCACCGCCTGGCGGCAGCCTGGCGCGACGCTGATTGAGCTGGTGGTAAACGATGCTGACGGCGCGCAGAAGCTGCAACATCTGCTGGCCCAGGTGAGTCACCTGTGATCCTCGCAGGCGTCTCCCAGCCAGGAAAACCAGGCTACCCCTGGCTGGTTTTCCTGCACGGTTTTTCCGGCGACTGTCGCGAGTGGCAGGCTGTCGGGGCGTCGCTGCATGACTACCCCCGGCTCTACCTTGACCTGCCCGGGCACGGTGGTTCAGCGGATACGGACGTGACGGGGTTTGCAGAGGTAAGTGAATTGCTCTCGCATACCCTTGTTAGTTACAACATACTAAAATACTGGCTAGTGGGGTACTCCCTCGGCGGCCGCATTGCGATGTTCCATGCCTGCCAGCATCCTGCGGGGTTAGACGGGGTGATTGTGGAAGGGGGACACCCGGGCCTGCAAGACGCCGATGCGCGCCAGGCCCGGCTGACCTCTGACCGTCATTGGGCATCACGGTTTCGCAGTGAGCCGCTGGAGGACGTCTTTGCCGACTGGTATCAACAGCCGGTCTTTGCCTCCCTTACGGATGATCAGCGCAAGGCGCTGATCGCGCTGCGCAGCCGGAACAACGGCCCGAGGCTGGCAGAGATGCTGGAAGCCACCTCGCTTGCCGTTCAGCCTGATTTACGTCCCGCGCTCACCGCGCCTGATTTTTCTTTTGACTATCTCTATGGCGAACGTGACGGGAAGTTTGCAGCCATCGCCGCTGAACTTAACGCCACGCGTCATGCTATCCCTCACGCCGGACACAACGCCCACCGGGACAACCCGGACGCGGTTGCCGCGAGTCTGGCTCAGATACTGCGTTATCGAACAAAGGACACGCTATGATCTATCCTGATGAACACATGCTTTACGCGCCGGTTGAATGGCAGGACTGCTCCGAAGGCTACACCGACATTCGTTACCACAAATCCGCCGATGGTATCGCCAAAATCACCATCAACCGTCCACAGGTGCGCAACGCGTTTCGTCCGCTGACCGTAAAAGAGATGATCCAGGCGCTGGCGGATGCCCGCTACGACGACAATATCGGCGTCATCATCCTCACCGGGGAAGGGGAAAAAGCCTTCTGCTCCGGCGGCGATCAGAAAGTCCGCGGTGACTACGGCGGATACCAGGATGATGCGGGCACGCACCACCTGAACGTGCTGGATTTCCAGCGCCAGATCCGCACCTGTCCAAAACCGGTGGTCGCGATGGTGGCAGGGTATTCCATCGGCGGCGGTCACGTACTGCACATGATGTGTGACCTGACGATCGCGGCGGAAAATGCCATTTTCGGTCAGACTGGCCCGAAAGTCGGCTCCTTCGATGGCGGCTGGGGCGCGTCCTATATGGCGCGCATTGTCGGTCAGAAAAAAGCCCGCGAAATCTGGTTCCTGTGCCGTCAGTACAACGCCCAGGAAGCGCTCGACATGGGGCTGGTTAACACCGTGGTGCCGATCGCCGATCTGGAAAAAGAGACCGTGCGCTGGTGTCGCGAAATGCTGCAAAACAGCCCAATGGCGCTGCGCTGCCTGAAAGCGGCCCTCAACGCCGACTGTGACGGTCAGGCGGGCCTTCAGGAGCTGGCAGGTAACGCCACCATGCTGTTCTATATGACTGAAGAGGGTCAGGAAGGGCGCAACGCGTTCAACGAAAAACGCCAGCCAGACTTCAGCAAATACAAACGGAACCCGTAATGCGTTGCGCGCAGGTTTACCGCTGGCAGATACCGATGGACGCGGGCGTGGTGCTGCGTGAACGGCGGTTAAAAACCCGTGACGGCTTTTTCGTGCATCTCCGGCAGGGCGAGCGGGAAGGGTGGGGCGAAATCGCCCCGCTTCCGGGCTTTAGCCTGGAAACGCTGGACGAGGCGCAGGCTGCGCTGATGGCCTGGGCGCATGAATGGCGTGAGGGAGCAAATCCGGCGCTGCCGGACGTTCCTTCCGCCGCGTTCGGCATCAGCTGTGCGCTGGCAGAGCTGGACGGCAGTTTGCCGGACGCGGCGAACTATCGCGCCGCGCCGCTCTGTACCGGCGATCCGGATGAAATTTTCGCGTTACTCTCCGGGATGCCTGGCGAGAAGGTGGCGAAAATAAAGGTCGGCCTGTACGAAGCGGTGCGCGACGGAATGGTGGTCAACCTGTTACTGGAAGCCATTCCCGATCTGCACCTGCGCCTCGACGCCAACCGCGCATGGACACCGCTCAGGGCGCAGCAGTTTGCGAAATACGTCAACCCGGCGTACCGCAACCGCATCGTGTTTCTTGAAGAGCCGTGCAAAACGCGCGACGACTCGCGCGCCTTCGCCCGGGAAACCGGCATTGCCATCGCCTGGGATGAGAGCCTGCGCGAAGCCGATTTCGCGTTTGCCGCCGAGCCGGGCGTCAGGGCCGTGGTGATTAAGCCAACGCTGACCGGCAGCCTCGACAAGGTGCGCGAGCAGGTTGCGGCGGCCCATGCCGCAGGGCTGACTGCGGTGATCAGTTCATCCATCGAATCCAGCCTCGGCCTGACGCAGCTGGCGCGCATTGCTGCATGGTTAACGCCGGACACCGTTCCCGGTCTCGATACGCTAAACCTGATGCAGGCCCAGCTGATTCGCCAGTGGCCTGGCAGCACCTTGCCGTGCCTCGACGTCGGGGCGCTGGAGCCACTGCGATGAGTTTTACCGACTGGCCGTGGCGGCACTGGCGCACCCGGCGTGCCGATAAACCCGCGCTGCGTTTAGACGATGTAACGCTCAGCTGGTCTCAGCTGGGCGAGCGTATCGATCGTCTCGCAGCCGGTTTTCAGTCTCAGGGCGTTACGGACGGTGACGGCGTCATGCTGCTCGCCCACAACCATCCGCAGACCCTGCTGGCCTGGCTGGCGCTGCTTCAGTGCGGCGCCCGCATTTTACCGGTGAACCCTCAGCTTCCCCGTCCGCTGCTGGACGTCCTCCTGCCGCAGATGACCCTGCGTTTTGCGCTGGTGCTTAACGGTGAGTATGACGGTCTGCCCGCGCTGGCATTAAGAGAGCGCGAGGGGCAGGGCGGCGTGACGTGGCGGGCAGAACGGCTGGCTTCAATGACGCTCACCTCTGGCTCCACCGGCTTGCCGAAAGCGGCGGTGCACACCTGTGCCGCCCACCTTGCCAGCGCAAAAGGGGTGCTGGCGCTGATGCCTTACGGCGATAGCGACGACTGGCTGCTCTCTCTGCCGCTGTTTCACGTCTCCGGTCAGGGGATTTTGTGGCGCTGGTTGCAGGGCGGAGGCCGTCTCACCGTGCGTGAAAAACAGCCGCTGGAGCAGGCACTACAGGGTTGTACCCACGCCTCGCTGGTGCCAACGCAGCTGTGGCGGCTGCTTAATTCACACCATCCCGTCGCGCTGAAAGCCGTGCTGCTCGGCGGGGCGGAAATCCCCGTTGCGCTGACCGAACAGGCGCGCGAGCAGGGGATCCGTACGTTCTGCGGCTACGGTCTGACCGAGTTCGCCTCCACCGTCTGCGCCAAAGAGGCCGACGGCGCGCCGGACGTGGGCAGCGCGCTGCCGGGCAGAGACGTTCAGGTGGTGAACGGTGAAGTCTGGCTCCGGGCGGAAAGCATGGCGGCGGGCTACTGGCGAGACGGCGCATTATTGCCGCTGGTCAATGAGCAGGGCTGGTTTGCCACCCGCGATCGCGGCGAGTGGCATGACGGACGCCTGACCATTCTGGGCCGAATGGACAATCTCTTTTTCAGCGGCGGAGAAGGGATCCAGCCGGAAGCGCTGGAGCGCGTTATCGCCACGCATCCGCAGGTAAGCCAGGCATTTGTCGTTCCGCTGGATGATGCCGAGTACGGGCAACGTCCGGTGGCGGTAGTGGAATGCGACCCGGGCACGGATATCACGCTGTTGCCGGAGTGGGTTCAGGGCAGGCTGGCGCGCTTTGAGCAGCCGGTACACTGGCTGGCGCTGCCGTCAGAACTGAAAAATGGCGGGATTAAAATCTCCCGCCAGGCGTTAAAGCAGTGGGTCAATGCCCTGTTGAGGGGCTAATCAGCCGATATCCGGCTGCGGTTTGTGCTGGCGTCGGCGGACCCAGCGCAGCACCGGCGGCACGACAATCACCATAATCGCCATTGCCAGCAGGATCTTCGTCACGCTGCTCTCCCACAGGATCCCCATGTTGCCGTTGCTGATGGAGAGGGCGCGGCGCAGGTTCTGCTCCAGCATTTCCCCCAGCACAAACCCTAAAATCAGCGGCGACATCGGGAAGTGCATCTTGCGCAGAATGTAGCCCAGCACGCCGAGCAGCACCATCAACACCAGGTCGAAGGTGGTGCTGTGCACCGCGTACACCCCAACCGCAGAGACGGCGGCGATGGCCGGGACCAGGAACCACAGGGGAATGGTCAGCATGCGGGTGAACAGGCCGATCAGCGGGATGTTCATTACCAGCAACATCACGTTGGCGATCAGCAAGGCGGCAATCAAACCCCAGACGATATCGGGCTGCTCGGTAAACATCGCCGGACCCGGGGTGATGTTATAGAGCGTCAGTGCGCCCATCATTACCGCCGTGGTGCCGGAGCCCGGCACGCCGAGGGTCAGCATCGGGATAAACGAGCCGCAGGCCGAGGCGTTATTCGCCGCCTCCGGCGCCGCCACGCCGCGGATATCGCCTTTGCCGAAGCTGTCGCTGTTACCGCTCAGCTTTTTCTCGGTCATGTAGGTGATGGCGCTGGCGATAGTCGCCCCCGCGCCGGGCAAAATGCCGACGAAGAAACCGATCACCGACGAACGCAGGGTGGCGCCAATACACTGCGCCCCCTCTTTGGCATTAAAGAGCATACGTCCGGTTTTACGCACCAGCGTCTGCCCGCTGCTGGTATGCTCCAGCATCAGTAAGATTTCTGAGACAGAGAACAGACCAATCACCACGACGATAAACTGCACGCCGTCGGAGAGGTGAACGCTGTCGAAGGTAAAACGATAAACCCCGGTGTTGGCATCCACGCCGACGGTGGCTAACCCTAAGCCAATCAGCGCGGACAAAAACGACTTCAGCGGATTCTGCGCCATCATGCTGCCGAGACAGGCGATGGCGAACACCATCAGGGCAAAATACTCGGCCGGACCAAACGCCAGCGACCACTGGGCCAGCGCCGGGGCGAAGAGGATGATGCCGCCAATGGCGATCAGGGAGCCAAAGAACGAGCTGACGGCAGAAATAGAGAGCGCCACGCCGCCGCGCCCCTGCTGCGCCATCGGGTAGCCATCCAGCGCGGTCATGATAGCGGCGGCATCGCCGGGCACGTTAAGCAGTATCGAGGAAATACGCCCCCCGTATTCGCAGCCGATATAAACCGTCGCCAGCAGGATCAGCGCCGATTCCGCAGGCAGGTGCAGCGCAAAGGCCAGCGGCAGTAAAATCGCCACCCCGTTGATAGGCCCAAGCCCCGGCAGCAGGCCGACGATGGTCCCGACGAAACAGCCGATCAGGGCGATCACCAGGTTTTCCGGGGTCATCGCTACCGCGAACCCCTGAGAGAGATAGATCCAGGTATCCATAGCGTGCTCCGTTAGTTAAACCATGCGCCGAGCGGCAGGGTCACGTCCAGCAGGCGGTCGAAGGCGTACCAGAGTAAAATGCCCAGTACGACCCCGGAGATCCCCGCCGCAGGCAGCGAGGCGTTAAACAGTATGCCAATCACCATCGTCAGCAGGGCGGTGGCAATCGGGAAGCCGAGCCACTCAAAGCCCCATGCGTACATCAGCAGGACAATTACCATTACCAGCAGACGTTGCAGCGTACGGCGTGGCGGCCACTCCACGGTATCCGGATGGCGCAGCAGCAGCGCCACCGAGCAGAGCAGCATCAGGCCGACAATGCCGACGGGGAAGGGGCGTGGCCCCACGGGTTCATAGCTGTATTCGCTGTGGATCTGCCAGGCGACGAACATGCCGCCAATGCAGAGCAGCAGCCATATCCCGGCAAAAATGCGATCGCTCATAGCGCCTCCGGTTATTTCGCCAGACCAAAGGCTTTCGCCTGTTCGCGGTAGTCATTCACCTGTTTTTTGACATACTCGTCCAGCTGCTTGCCGTTCAGGTTGAACTCAAACAGCCCGCGCAGATCGCGCTGTTTTTTGAACTCCTCGGTTTGCTGAAGTTTTGCGAAGGTATCCACCCACCACTGGTACTCGGCGTCGGTCACTTTTGGCCCGACGAAGAAGCCGCGGATGATCGGCCAGACCAGGTTATAACCCTGCTCTTTAGCGGTTGGGACGTCTGCCAGCTGGCCCGGCAGACGGTTTTCCGAGAAGACCGCCAGCACGCGGATCTTATCCCCGCTCAGGTAGGGCACCATTTCGCTGAGATCGCCCGATACCGCCTGGACGTGATTGCCCATCAGCGCCGTCACCGGCTCGCCGCCGCCTTCAAAGGCCACGTAACGCATCTTGTGCGGATCCACTTTGGCCTGCTGCGCCAGCAGCGCGGCTTTCATCCAGTCCTGGCTGCCGATAGAGGCGCCCGCGCCAATGACCACGCTGTTCGGATCTTTTTCCATGGCGGTCAGCAGATCTTTCAGGGATTTCCACGGGGAGTCCGCGCGCACGGCGATCATGCCGTAATCGGTGCCTACGGTGGCGAGCCAGCGCACGTCATTCACGTCATAACGACCAAATTTCCCCTGCGACAGGTTCAGCAGCGAACCGCCGGAGAAGGCCACCACGGTGCCCGCTTCGGCAGGGCGCTGCGCGACAATGGCGTTATAGGCTACCGCGCCCACGCCGCCGGGCATGTAGGTGACGCGCATCGGTTTTTCAATTGCCTTCGTCTCCAGCAGGCTGACCTGAATCAGCTTACAGGTCAGGTCGAAGCCGCCGCCGGGTTTGGCCGGGGCGATACATTCGGTACGGGACGGCGCGTCCTGCGCCTGGACGACAGAGGCACTCAACAGCAATACGCTTGCAGCAAGGGTAGAAAGTAATTGTTTTTTCATCGTTTATCCTCACGCCGGTGAACCGGGAGTACGGGTACGGGTGTCTTTTTTCTGATTATGTGAACCACCTTGTAGCGGTTCCGTTGCGTGATTGTTAAAACAATAACCTTTCATTTCCCTTTCACTGCGACACCAACTTTACAGGATGTGATATGCGTCTCTTACTCGCGGAAGATAATCGTGAGCTGGCTCACTGGCTGGAAAAAGCGCTGGTACAAAACGGATTTGCCGTGGATTGCGTCAACGATGGGCGGGCGGCCGATCACCTTTTGCAGGGGGAAAACTATGCCGTCGCGATCCTTGATATCGGTATGCCCGGCTTCGACGGGCTGGAGGTGGTGCATCGGCTGAGAAAGCGCGGACAGACGCTGCCGGTGCTGTTTCTTACCGCCCGCAGCAACGTGGCTGACAGGGTGAAGGGGCTGAATGCCGGGGCGGATGACTACCTGCCGAAACCGTTCGAGCTGGAGGAACTTGATGCCCGTCTGCGCGCGCTGCTGCGCCGCAGCGAAGGACGAACCCAGGAGCGCCAGCGGCTGGGAGAGCTGGAGTACGATGATGAAGGCTTTTTTCTGCTGCGCGATGAACCCCTCTCCCTTACGCCGCGGGAACTCTCTTTGCTGAAGGTGCTGATGCACCGCCGGACCCGTCCCGTCTCCCGGCAACAGCTTTTCGACCAGGTGTTCAGCCTGAACGACGACGTCAGCCCCGAGAGCATCGATCTCTACATTCACCGCCTGCGTAAGAAGCTGACCGGCAGCGGCGTGCGGATCACCACCCTCCGGGGGCTGGGCTACGTGCTGGAGTGCGGCGATGAGGTGGGTTAAGCCGCAGTCGCTTTACCTGCAACTTTTGCTTTTTCTGGGTTTGCCGCTGCTACTGTTATGGGGGCTGTCAGCCTTTAACAGCTACGTTAGCGCGCTACAGGCGGCGACGCAGGCCTATGACCGCACGCTGTTATCCTCGGCGCGCACGGTGTCAGAGCGGCTGGTGGTGCACAACGGCAAGCTCCAGGTGAACGTGCCCTGGGTCGTGCTCGACAGCTTCGAGCTGAACATGAACGATCGCCTCTATTACAAGGTCGTGGACCCTGACGGGCGGACGATCTCCGGCTATGACGATCTGCCGAATATGCCTCCCTCCACGTCGCGCACCTCCCACTATCCGGCGCTGGCGTGGTTTTATCATACCGAGTATCGCGGGCAGGCGATCCGCGTGGCGAAGCTGCTCCAGCCGGTTAACGAGGACAGTGTGTTCGGCATGGCGGAAATCTATGTCGCCGAAACGTTGCAGTCGCGGCGCTATCTGGCCACTCAGCTGCTGTTTTCCTCGCTCGTGTCGCAGGGGCTGCTGGTGCTGCTGACGCTGGTCCTGACCGCCTGGCTGCTGCGTCGCGTGCTGCGCCCGATGCGGCAGCTCTCTTCGCTGATGGTGCGCCGTGAGCCCGGGCTGCTGGCCCCGCTGCCGGAGCTGCTGCCCTGGTCGGAAACGCGGCTGCTGATTGTGGCATTTAACCGCTATATCGACAGGTTGCGCGGCGTACTTTCGCGGCAGGCGCGCTTTAATGCCGACGCCTCACACCAGCTCAAAACGCCGCTGGCGGTGCTTAAAACCCAGGTATCGGTTGCCCTGACGCGTAACGATCCGGCGCTGTGGCAGGAGAGCTTACGGGCGATGAACGTCACGCTGGATAACACCATCGTGCTGACGGAAAGGCTGTTGCAGCTTTCGGCGGTGAAGCGAAAAGAGCAGGGGGAGCGACAGTTTGCCCCTGTCGATCTGGTGCAGGTGGTGCAAAACTGCTGCTTTTCCCGGCTGGCGCAGGCGCGCAGCAAGGGTATCGATCTCGGTTATGACGGCGTACAGCAGCCGGTAATGATTGAGGGGGATGACGTGCTGCTGGGCGAACTTTGCGCCAACCTGCTGGAGAACGCGATCAAATACACGCCGGAGCAGGGCGTCGTGACGGTGTACCTGCGCACGGCTAACGATGCCGTTGAGCTGAGCGTGGAGGACAGCGGACCGGGCATCGCTGAAGACCAGATCTCCCAGGCCATGCTGCCGTTTCATCGGCTGGATAACGTGGGCGATGCCGCCGGGTCCGGCATTGGCCTGGCGCTGGCCAACGATATTGCCCGCCTGCACCGCAGCCATCTTCAGCTGATGCCCAGTGAAAATCTGGGTGGGCTGAGCGTGAAAATGCGCTTTCTGATGCTGGTATAAATGCCGATATTATCAAATCGTTACAAACTAATTGCCCGCCGCACGCGGAGTCCATTGATCACACAGGCAGTCAGGTTAAAATCTCGCGGTTTTTGGACATCTCTGAATAAATTGTGCGGGATCACGACAATGAAAAAAGTGGCATTAATGGGCTTAAGCGGCCTGATGTTTGTTTCAGCAGCGGCAAACGCAATCTCCTTCAACGGCTCGGCGGGACAAGATTATACCCATCTGGGCTTTGGTCTTGGCACGGATAGCGCAGGCCTGGCAATGACCGGCGGCTGGACGCATAACGACGACGATGGTGATGCGGCAAGTCTGGGTCTCGGCTTCAACGTGCCGTTGGGTCCCTTCCTGGCGACCGTCGGCGGTAAAGGCATTTACACCAACCCGAACGACGGCGACGAAGGCTATGCGGCGGCAGTGGGCGGCGGCTTGCAGTGGAAAATTGGCGACAGCTTTGGCCTGTTCGGTGAGTACTACTACTCTCCGGATTCCCTTTCCAGCGGTATCGACAGCTATCAGGAAGCTAACGCTGGCGCGCGCTGGACCATCATGCGTCCGATCACCATCGAAGCGGGTTATCGCTATCTGAACCTGGCCGGTAAAGACGGCAACCGCGACAACGCCCTGGCAGACGGCCCGTACGTTGGCGTTAGCGCCGGTTTCTAATCCTCTCGGCGCGGCGTTCAGTCGCGCCAGTTTCTCTCTTCCCCCGGTCTTCGATTGCGCTATAGTGTTTTGACCATTGAAATGGGAGAACACAATGATAAACGTGGAAATGTTATCCACTGGCGACGAAGTGCTGCATGGGCAAATCATTGATACCAATGCCGCCTGGCTCGCCGATCTCTTCTTTGAGCAAGGATTACCGTTAACGCGCCGCAACACCGTAGGTGACAATCTTGAGTCACTGGTCAACGTTCTTCGCGAGCGCAGCGAACGCTGCGACGTGCTGATTGTGAACGGCGGGCTGGGACCCACCAGCGACGATCTCAGCGCGCTGGCCGCTGCCACGGCCAAAGGCGAAGGCCTGGTCCTGCACGAGGCGTGGCTGGCGCAGATGGAGCGCTTTTTCTCCGGGCGTGGCCGCGTGATGGCCCCCAGCAACCGCAAGCAGGCTGAAATTCCCGCCAGCGCGGAACTGATTGATAACCCGGTCGGCACCGCCTGCGGGTTTGCCGTTCAGCTGAACCGCTGCCTGATGTTCTTCACCCCGGGCGTGCCGTCGGAATTTAAAGTGATGGTCGAGCAGCAGATCCTGCCGCGCCTGCGCGCGCGCTTTACGCTGCCTGAACCGCCGCTGTGCCTGCGTCTGACCACCTTTGGTCGCTCGGAAAGCGATCTTGCCCAGAGCCTCGATCACCTGCAACTGCCTCCCGGGGTGTCGATGGGCTATCGCTCCTCCATGCCGATTATTGAACTGAAGCTGACCGGACCGGCGTCAGAGAAATCCGCCATGCTGGCACTGTGGCCGGAAGTGCGGCGCGTCGCCGGGGAAAGCCTGATTTTCGAAGGAACGGAAGGGCTGCCGGCGCAGATCGCAGCGCATTTGCAGTCCCGCCAGCTGAGCGTGACGTTAAGCGAGCAGTTTACCGGTGGGCTTCTGGCGCTTCAGCTTACCCGGGCGGGTGCGCCGCTGCTGGCCAGTGAAGTGGTGCCGTTCCAGCAGGAGACGCTGGCGCAGACCGCGCGCTGGGCATCCGAGCGCAGAGTGAAGCATTTCGCCGGGCTGGCGCTGTTTGTGGGCGGGCTGGATGAGGAACATCTCAACTTTGCCCTGGCAACGCCGGAAGGGACGCACGCCCTGCGGGTCAGGATGAGCATTACCCGCCACAGCCTGGCCGTGCGTCAGGAGGTGTGCGCGATGATGGCGCTGAACATGCTGCGCCGCTGGCTGAACGGGAAAGAGGTCGCCAGCGAGCACGGCTGGATCAACGTCGTGGAATCGCTGTTCGTAGAGTGAGAGTGTGCCGGGGCAGAGTCCCCGGCAACGGTTACGCCAGCGCTTTTGCCAGCAAGGTAATGGGATGTTCACAGCGTTTGCTGGTGGACATCTCGATCTGCCACTTGCAGGTTTCGCAGTCCGTCACCACGATATCTGCGCCGCTCTCTTCAATCTGCCGGAACAGCGGCGCGCCAATGGCCTGTGAGGTTGGGTAGTTTTCACGCTTGAAGCCGTAGGTGCCAGCGATGCCGCAGCAGCGTGAGTCCAGCACCGTCAGCTCCAGCCCCGGGATCAGCCGCAGCAGCTCAAGCGTATAGATCGACCAGCCCATCTTCTCCATATGACATGGCGTGTGATACACCACCTTCAGCGGCAATTTGCCCAGCGGTAACGTCTGACCGCTGTCCAGTTTGCGCCAGAGAAAACGGGTCGCCAGCTCAATGTGCTCGCGCAGGCCGGTGTTATCCACATCCAGCAGATGCGGATATTCATCGCGCAGCGTGAAGGTACAGGTTGACGACGTCGCCAGTACCGGTATCCCTTTGTCGACGATCGCCTCACGTAAAGCGGTGACGTTGCGGCTCGCCTGCTTGCGCGCTTTGTCGATGAAGCCGTTGGCAATCAGCGGAACGCCGCAGCACTTTTCTTTGCTCAGCAGCTGAACGCCCGTTCCCATGGCGTTCAGCACTTTCAGCAGGTCTTTTCCCAGCTGCGGATGGTTGTAGTTCACGTAGCAGCCGTGGAAGAAGGCGACCTGCTCAGAGAACTGCGCCTGTTCTGCCGCCACGGATTTATACCAGCGGCGGAAGGTGCCGTGAGAATATTTCGGCAGGCTGCGGTGATGGTCGATTTTGAGCGTCGCATCCAGCAGCCTGCGCACCGGTTTCAGGGCGGTGGCGGCATTAACGACCGGCGCGAAAGGCGTCGAGAGGCTGCCCATCAGATCGGTGTGGCTCAGTATCGCGTCACGCAGCGTCGGTTTTTGCGTACTGTAGCGGGCGCGGGCGCGCTGGATGATATCGCCTATTCTTACGTCCGACGGGCAGGCAACTTCGCAGCGTTTACAGTTGATACAGTATTTCAGCGCCTCGTCGTAGAGCGCGCCATCCTTCAGGCGCAGACGCTCCCCGTCGGGACCGGCCTGTTTCGGGCCGGGATAGCGCGGATCCACGCCGCTGACCGGGCAAACCGTGGTGCAGACCGTGCATTTGATACAGCTTTCAAATCGGGTGTCGTTCATTGTGCTCCCTCCCTGCGCTGGATAATCTGCTCCGCGACATACAGCGCGGTGACGGCGCAGACGCCGCCACCGCAGCCCTGCGCCACGGGATCGTACCCGCCCAGAACCGAGCCGATGGCGTAAAGATTGTCAACCGGTTCCCCGCCCAGCCGCGGGCGCAGCTGGCTGTCGACGATCACGCCGAACTGCTGCCAGGGCTGCGGGGTGAAGAAATCGCTTTGATACCAGTCCGCGCGGGAAGTGCTTTGCCGGACGTCCAGGCCGAGGATCGCCTCACGCACGCCATCCCGGCTGCTCAGCAGACCATTACTGAAGAAACTGCCGCTTGCCAGCACCGTAAAGCGTGCGCGAAGCGGGATGTCGCCGTGGTTGCGGGTCCAGATTTCGCTTGCCGCGCCCTCAGCCAGGGTGATTTTTTTCACCTCGTCGCCTGCCATCCAGACGCCACCCTGGGCAACAAACTGACGCTGAAGCTGGGTGTGCAGACGAATGCCGGGCACGGAAGGGGGGAGCGTCGGCAGTAAACCGAGCGTACAGGGCAGGCGCGCCGAGAGCCAGCGCCAGAGCCGGTTGTCCGTTAAGCCAAAACAGGCGGGCATAAACAGGGCGTCGCAGGTCTCGCCGAGCGGTTGAAGCGCCGCGTACAGCTGCGGCCAGTAACTTTCATTATCCAGCAGGCGGGCAATGTTCACCGCACGAAACTCGCTGGGGTTTTCGCGCAGCACGTCGAGTTCGGGGAGATCAATCTCCGCCGTATCCACCTGAACACCCTGCTGTCTGAGAGACGCGGCGGCCAGATGCGGCTGGAAATCGAGGAAACCGCTGATCCCCACCACCCGCACGCGCTCGGCAGCGATGGGGGCGACAGGCACCTCTTCCGGGCTAAGCCAGGCGGCGCGCAGGGTGCCGAGCGGCGTGACGCGCTGATGATTTTGCTCGGCGTCACCCTGCATGCGTGCGTCGCAGACGGTGAGCAGGTGTTCTGTTTCGCAGGCAAAGCGGGCCATATTCTCTGCGCCCGTCAGGCGGTAGGGATGTTCAGGCGGCAGATCGGCGAACGATAGTGCGCCCAGTAAATCCAGCGAGCCGGAGGAGAAGTGCAGGGCACTCTGACCGCGAGTGACAATGGCGCAGCGCAGACCCCGCTGCGTCAGTTTGAGGCCGCACAGCAGGCCCGCCAGCCCGCCGCCGACAATCACGGTATCAAATTTCATGGTTGTGCTCCTTCTCCAGACCGCAAAGCCCCTGATAGACCCAGCGGGTAAACTCGCTTTCGCGCAGGGCATCGCCCCAGGCGACGGGCTGAATGCCCTTCCAGCGCTCGTTTAAAAAATCGCTGAGCTGGGCAAGCGACTGGGTTGAGGTGGTGGCGTGAAAACGTTGCAGCAGCCCGGCGGCACGGCAGGCGCACAGTTCCCCCTGACAGGTGCCCATCCCGACGCGCGTGCGGCGGCGTAAATCGAGCAGGTTGTTCACCGTCAGGTTTTCCACGGCATACTGCACCTCGCCTGCGGTCACGGCTTCGCATTCGCACACCAGGCTGCGGCTGAGTCGCCCTTCACCGAGCCAGGTTGGGGTGCGGTCGCCGTGGCGGTAAATCGCTGAACCGCGAAGCGGGGCAGGGAGTGAAATGATTTTGTGCAGCGTTTTTTCTGTCGATTGCTGCGAGCCGGGCAGAGCCTGTTCCGCCGTCACGCACGGTGCGGTGTTGCCGAGCTTACGGCAGATGGCATCGGTGGCCCACTGGGCCATCAGCCGATAGGTCATCAGCTTGCCGCCGGTAATGGTGATAAACCCGTCCATGCCGTCGCGTTCGGCGTGATCGAGCAGCACGATGCCGCGGCTGACGTTACGCCCGCTCGGATCGTTATCGCTGGCGACGAGGGGACGCACGCCCGCGTAGGCACGCAGAATACGCGTCTGCGCCATCACCGGGGCCAGCTTTTCCCCTTCGCGCAGCAGGATATCCACCTCTTCAGCGGTGACGCGGTTGTAATCAATTTCGCTGTAGTCCACATGCATTGAGGTCGTGCCGATTAACGAAATGGTGTCCCCCGGCACGAGGATATCGGCGTCAGACGGTTTACGGCAGCGGTTGATGACATGGTTATTGATGCGGTGGTCGAGGATCAGCAGCGAGCCTTTCGCCGGGAACATGCGCACCGACAGGTCCGCGTATTCCGCGATGCGCTGGCCCCAGATCCCCGCCGCGTTGACCACGACGGCGGCATACAGCTCGCGGTGTTCGTTGTACTGCGCATCAAACATGCGCACTCCGCGCACGGTATTACCTTCACGAATAAGCCCGGTGACGTGATGCCCGGTCAGGATCTGGGCGCCATGTTCCCGCGCGTCGAGCATATTGGCGGCGGTCAGGCGGAAAGGATCAACGGTTCCGTCCGGTACTTTTACCGCGCCCAGTAACGCCGGGTTTACCGAGGGTTCAAGACGGCGCGCCTGCGCAGGATCGATCGCCTCGGCCTGAATGCCTGCCGCCGTGCAGGCGGTGATAAAGGTTTGCTGAAAGCCGAGGTCATCTTCTGGAAGGGTGATAAAAAGACCGTTGGTCGGTTCAACGCAGTGGCGGGCGATGCGCCTGAGGATCTGGTTTTCAGCGATACACTCGCGCGCTGACTCAGCGTCGGTGACCGCATAGCGGGCGCCGCTGTGCAACAGACCGTGATTACGTCCCGTCGCGCCGGTGGCGATATCGTGGCGTTCCAGAAGCGTGACGCTCAATCCCCGCAGGGCGCAGTCGCGTGCGATGCCGGCACCCGTCGCGCCACCGCCAATGATAATCACATCGCTGAAGCGTGGATCGTGAATTGTCATTGCCTTTCCTCTATGTTCGTTTTTTAGCATTTAGCCACATTGATCGTGTGGCTTGTTTGATTTCGAACATAAACGCGCGAAATTCGAAAGTGAAACGTGATTTCATGCGCTTTTTTGCGCATTCTGTCATATTTCTGTAACAATCTGTGCGTTGATTCACAGTAACATTCACCGTGATTTCTTAACATCGCCGCCTCTGTAGCCGGGCGCGAGATGCCCGGTCATTTTTTGAAAGGCCACGGAGGCTGTTATGCTCAGTATCTTTAAACCTGCGCCACATCGGGCGCGACTGCCAGAGGCAGAGATTGATCCTCTCTACCGCCGTCTGCGTTGGCAAATCTTCCTCGGGATCTTCTTCGGGTATGCGGCGTACTATCTGGTACGTAAAAACTTTGCGCTCGCCATGCCGTACCTGGTGGAGCAGGGCTTCTCTCGCGGCGATCTGGGATTTGCGCTGTCGGGGATCTCCATCGCGTACGGTTTTTCGAAGTTCATTATGGGGTCGGTGTCGGATCGTTCGAATCCGCGCGTGTTCCTGCCCGCCGGTCTGATCCTCGCGGCAGCGGTGATGCTGTTCATGGGCTTTGTGCCGTGGGCTACCTCCAGCATTGCCATCATGTTCGTGCTGCTGTTCCTCTGCGGCTGGTTCCAGGGGATGGGGTGGCCGCCATGCGGACGCACCATGGTTCACTGGTGGTCACAGAAAGAGCGTGGCGGCATTGTATCGGTCTGGAACTGCGCGCATAACGTCGGGGGCGGGCTTCCGCCGCTGCTGTTCCTGCTGGGGATGGCCTGGTTCAACGACTGGCACGCGGCGCTCTATATGCCAGCCTTTGGCGCCATTCTGGTGGCGATTATCGCCTTTGCCCTGATGCGCGACACGCCGCAGTCCTGCGGCCTGCCGCCGATCGAAGAGTACAAAAACGACTACCCGGATGATTACAGCGAGAAGCACGAAGAAGAGCTGACGGCAAAGCAGATCTTCATGAAGTACGTGCTGCCAAACAAGCTGCTGTGGTACATCGCAGTGGCGAACGTATTTGTCTACCTGCTGCGTTACGGCATTCTCGACTGGTCCCCGACTTACCTGAAAGAGGTGAAGCACTTCGCGCTGGATAAATCCTCCTGGGCCTATTTCCTGTACGAATACGCGGGCATTCCCGGCACGCTGATCTGCGGCTGGATGTCGGACAAAGTGTTTAAGGGCAACCGTGGGGCGACGGGCGTGTTCTTTATGACGCTGGTCACCATCGCGACGGTCGTTTACTGGCTTAACCCGCCGGGTAATCCGGGCGTGGATATGGCCTGTATGATCGTCATCGGCTTCCTGATTTATGGTCCGGTTATGCTGATTGGCCTGCACGCGCTGGAGCTGGCGCCGAAGAAAGCGGCAGGCACGGCGGCAGGCTTTACCGGTCTGTTTGGCTACCTCGGCGGTTCAGTGGCGGCAAGCGCCATCGTCGGTTACACCGTCGACTTCTTCGGCTGGGACGGCGGCTTTATGGTGATGATTGGCGGCAGCGTGCTGGCTGTTCTGCTGCTGGTTGTTGTGATGATTGGTGAAAAACGTCACCACGCCGAAGTGCTGGCGCGTCGTCAATAAGGAGCATTGCGATGAAATTAACTCAGTTAGCGACAGGCCTGCTGCTGGCGGGCCTGATGACAGGCTCCGCGCTGGCGGCGGATAAGATCGTTATCGCCCACCGTGGCGCCAGCGGTTATCTGCCGGAGCATACGCTGCCAGCAAAAGCGATGGCCTATGCCCAGGGCGCGGATTATCTGGAGCAGGATCTGGTGATGACGAAGGACGACCAGCTGGTCGTTCTGCATGACCACTATCTTGACCGCGTCACGGACGTGGCGGAGCGTTTCCCGGATCGCGCCCGTAAAGATGGTCGCTACTACGCCATCGACTTCACGCTGGCGGAGATCCGCTCGCTGAAGTTTACCGAGGGCTTCGAGATTGAAAACGGTAAGAAGGTACAGGTCTATCCGGGACGTTTCCCGATGGGCAAGTCTGACTTCCGTATTCACACCTTCGAAGAGGAGATCGAGTTTGTTCAGGGGCTGAACCACTCGACGGGCAAAAATATCGGTATCTACCCGGAAATCAAAGCGCCGTGGTTCCACCATCAGGAAGGGAAGGACATTGCCGCCAGGACGCTGGAGGTACTGAAAAAGTACGGCTACACCAGCAAGCAGGATAAGGTTTTCCTGCAATGTTTCGATGCGGCGGAACTGAAGCGCATCAAAACCGAGCTGGAGCCGAAGATGGGGATGGATCTCAATCTGGTGCAGCTGATTGCGTATACCGACTGGAATGAAACCCAGGAAAAACAGCCGGACGGGAAGTGGGTGAACTACAGCTACGACTGGATGTTTAAGCCGGGCGCGATGAAGCAGATTGCGCAGTACGCCGACGGCATCGGGCCGGATTACCACATGCTGGTGGCGGAAGGCTCAACGCCGGGTCACGTGAAGCTGACGGCGATGGTGAAAGAGGCGCATGCGAGCAAGATGCAGGTGCATCCGTATACCGTACGCGCAGACCAGCTGCCGGCGTATGCGACGGACGTGAATCAGCTTTACGACGTGCTGTATAACCAGGCGGATGTGGACGGGTTGTTTACGGATTTCCCGGATAAAGCGGTCGAATTCATTCACCGGAAATAGGTTTGGTAGGTCGGGTAAGGCGAAGCCGCCACCCGACAATCAGGCTCTGCGGCCTGATGCCCTCACCCTAACCCTCTCCCACAGGGAGAGGGAACAAGGGCAATCACATCTCGATCTCAATATCGCCTTTTGCCCGGCAGCAGCAGGGCAAAATTTCCCCTTCGCTGATAAAGGCCAGCGGTTCGGTCAGCCAGTCTACCTGGCCTGCGACCAGACGGCAGCGGCAGGAGCCGCAATAGCCTTCACGACACTGGTACTCTACTTCAACCTGATGCGCTTCAAGCGCCACCAGCAGAGAAGGGTGCTCTTCCTGGCACAGCACCTCTGTACCAGAAAGGCTCAGCGTTACGCGGCTCATCAGAGCTGGAAATCGCTCAGGTCGTCGGTGTTGACTTCAGAATCAATCTGACCGACCAGATAAGAACTCACTTCCACTTCCTGCGGCGCAACCTGCACGTTATCGGACACCAGCCAGGTGTTGATCCACGGAATTGGGTTAGAGCGCGTCTGGAATGGCAGATCGAGACCCACAGCCTGCATGCGGATGTTAGTGATGTACTCCACGTACTGGCACAGAATGTCTTTGTTCAGGCCAATCATGGAGCCGTCGCGGAACAGGTAGTCTGCCCACTCTTTCTCCTGCTGGGCGGCCTGTACGAACAGGTCGTAGCACTCCTGTTTGCACTCTTCGGCAATCGCAGCCATTTCCGGGTCGTCCGCGCCGCTGCGCAGCAGGTTCAGCATGTGCTGGGTGCCGGTCAGGTGCAGGGCTTCGTCACGGGCGATCAGACGGATAATTTTGGCGTTACCTTCCATCAGCTTGCGCTCGGCAAAAGCGAAGGAGCAGGCGAAGCTTACGTAGAAGCGGATTGCTTCCAGCGCGTTGACGCTCATCAGGCACAGGTACAGCTGTTTTTTCAGGGTCCGCAGGTTTACGGTGACGGTTTTACCGTTCACGTTGTGCGTGCCTTCGCCCAGCAGATGCCAGTAGCTGGTCATCTCGATCAGCTCGTCGTAGTAGTGCGCAATGCCTTCGGCGCGCTTCTGGATCTGTTCGTTGGTGACGATATCGTCAAACACCACCGCCGGATCGTTTACGATGTTGCGGATGATGTGGGTGTAAGAGCGGGAGTGGATCGTCTCGGAGAACGCCCAGGTTTCTACCCATGTTTCCAGCTCAGGAATGGAGATCAGCGGCAGCAGCGCCACGTTCGGGCTACGGCCCTGAATGGAGTCCAGCAGCGTCTGGTACTTCAGGTTGCTGAGGAAGATGTGCTTTTCGTGTTCCGGCAGCGCCTGGAAATCGATACGGTCGCGGGAAACGTCAACTTCTTCCGGACGCCAGAAGAAGGAGAGTTGCTTTTCAATCAGCTTTTCGAAGATGTCATATTTTTGCTGATCGTAGCGTGCCACGTTGACCGGCTGGCCGAAGAACATCGGCTCTTTGAGCTGGTCGTTTTTCGTCTGTGAAAAAGTGGTATATGCCATTGCGGTGAGTCCTGTGGTGTTATTTCCCCTCACCCCGGCCCTCTCCCACAGGGAGAGGGGGAAAGAGTTCCCTCTCCCTGTGGGAGAGGGTTAGGGTGAGGGAATTTATTAGATCTTACATGCGCCGCTTTCGCAGCCATCGTCCTGAATTGACGGCGCCAGGTCGTCCTGGGCGTCTTCCGCACCATCACGGGTGTTGTGATAGTACAGCGTTTTCACGCCAAATTTGTAAGCGGTGAGCAGGTCTTTCAGCAGTTGCTGCATCGGAACCTTGCCTGACGGGAAGCGCGTCGGGTCGTAGTTGGTATTGGCAGAAATCGACTGGTCGATAAACTTCTGCATGATACCCACCAGTTGCAGGTAGCCGTCGTTGTTTGGCATTTCCCACAGCAGCTCGTAGTTGTCACCCAGCGTCTCGTAATCCGGGACCACCTGACGCAGCACGCCGTCTTTCGACGCTTTGATGCTGACGTGGCCGCGCGGTGGCTCAATACCGTTGGTGGCGTTGGAGATCTGCGAAGAGGTCTCGGACGGCATCAGGGCAGAGAGCGTGGAGTTACGCAGGCCGTGAGTTTTAATGGACTCGCGCAGGCCTTCCCAGTCGAGGTGCAGCGGCTCGCTGACGATCGCATCCAGGTCTTTTTTGTAGGTGTCGATCGGCAGAATGCCTTTCGCGTAGGTGGTTTCGTTGAACCACGGGCACGCGCCTTGCTCTTTCGCCAGCTCGTTAGAGGCTTTCATCAGGTAATACTGGATCGCTTCGAACGTCTGGTGCGTCAGATTGTTGGCGCTGCCGTCGGAGTAACGCTTGCCGTTTTTCGCCAGCCAGTAGGCGAAGTTGATCACGCCGATACCTAAAGTACGACGGCCCATTGCGCCGCGTTTTGCCGCCGGGATTGGGTAATCCTGGTAATCCAGCAGGGCGTCGAGCGCACGAACCGCCAGCACCGCCAGCTCTTCCAGCTCGTCCAGGCTCTTAATCGCACCCAGGTTGAACGCAGAGAGCGTACACAGCGCGATTTCGCCGTTTTCGTCGTTCACGTCTTCCAGCGGTTTGGTCGGCAGGGCGATCTCCAGGCACAGGTTGGACTGGCGCACTGGCGCAACCACCGGATCGAACGGGCTGTGGGTGTTGCAGTGGTCAACGTTCTGGATGTAGATACGGCCGGTAGAGGCACGTTCCTGCATCATCAGGGAGAACAGGTCTACCGCCTTCACGCGCTGCTTACGGATGCTGTCGTCTTTTTCATATTTGGTGTACAGACGCTCGAACTCGTCCTGATCGGCAAAGAACGCGTCGTACAGACCCGGGACGTCGGATGGGCTGAACAGGGTGATGTCTTCCCCTTTCAGCAGGCGGGTGTACATCAGCTTGTTGATCTGCACGCCGTAGTCCATGTGACGCACGCGGTTGCCTTCCACGCCGCGGTTGTTCTTCAGAACCAGCAGGCTTTCCACTTCCAGGTGCCACATTGGGTAGAACAGGGTCGCAGCGCCACCGCGCACGCCGCCCTGAGAGCAGGATTTTACTGCCGTCTGGAAGTGCTTGTAGAACGGAATACAGCCGGTGTGGAACGCTTCACCGCCGCGGATCGGGCTGCCCAGCGCACGGATACGACCAGCGTTGATACCGATACCGGCACGCTGGGAGACGTATTTCACGATGGCGCTGGAGGTCGCGTTGATGGAATCCAGGCTGTCACCACACTCGATCAGGACGCAGGAGCTGAACTGACGGGTAGGGGTACGCACGCCAGACATGATTGGCGTAGGCAGAGAAATCTTGAACGTAGAGACCGCATCGTAGAAACGCTTCACGTAGTCCAGACGGGTTTCACGCGGATAATTAGAGAACAGGCAGGCGGCCACCAGAATATAGAGGAACTGGGCGCTCTCGTAAATTTCGCCCGTCACACGGTTCTGAACCAGGTATTTGCCTTCGAGCTGCTTCACCGCCGCGTAGGAGAAGTTCATGTCGCGCCAGTGATCGATAAACCCGTTCATCTGCTCGAACTCTTCTTCCGTATAGTCTTCCAGCAGATGCGTGTCGTATTTGCCCAGCTCGACCATTTTCACTACGTGATCGTAAAGCTTCGGCGGCTCGAACTGGCCGTAGGCTTTTTTACGCAGGTGGAAAATCGCCAGACGCGCAGCGAGGTACTGATAATCCGGTGCGTCGCGGGAGATCAGATCTGCCGCTGCTTTGATAATGGTTTCGTGGATATCAGACGTTTTGATGCCGTCGTAGAACTGAATGTGAGAACGCAGTTCAACCTGGGAGATAGATACGTTGTTCAGTCCTTCTGCTGCCCAGTCGAGAACTCGATGGATTTTGTCCAGATTGATACGCTCGGTGGTACCGTCGCGCTTTGTCACCAGCAGACTCTGATTCATGTGGGTTTTTACCTGTCCGTGAAATAAAAAATATCCCCCGCTTATCCACAGACCCGTCTTGTGACTAACTCTGTGGATAAATACTACATATAGGGGTTTTGCGATAAGAAGAACGCTATATGGTGAGTATTCTAGTAAGGATTCTTTTCAGTACAAGGGTTGATTTTGACGTTAAATTGAGGTTGTGAAAGGGTAAAAAAGCCTAAGTCCTCGTGCCGTAAGGCCTGGAAGAGATGTCAATAATTAAGAAAAAAAATTCAAAATTTGATCGAGTGCTGATTTCTTCAACGGGAGGTCAGAATTGCGCAACATGATGTCGCGCAATCATTATAAGAATAACGGATGACGTTAGTCGTTTTTGGCGGTTGTGTGCAACATATAGTTAACATCCACACCTGGGGCCAGTTTGAATTTATCCGTCAGCGGATTGTAGTGCAGGCCCGTCATGTGCTGCTCCTTAAGCCATGTCTGGTCAACCCAGCCCAGCAGTTCGGCAGGCTTGATGAACTTCTTCACGTCGTGCGTCCCTTTCGGCACCATGCGCAGCACGTATTCCGCGCCCACCACGGCCATCAGCCAGGCTTTGCCGTTGCGGTTGATGGTCGAGAAGAAGACCTGTCCACCCGGTTTCACCAGTTTTGCACAGGCGCTGACCACCGACTGCGGATCGGGAACGTGCTCCAGCATCTCCATGCAGGTCACCACGTCATACTGGTGCGCATGTTTTGCCGCGTGCTCTTCCACGGTTTCCTGAACGTATTCTACCTGTATGCCGGACTCCAGCGCATGAAGACGGGCAACCTGTAGAGGTTCGAAGCCCATGTCCAGACCGGTGACGGTGGCCCCTTCACGCGCCATACTTTCCGCCAGGATGCCGCCGCCGCAGCCGACGTCGAGCACTTTCTTACCGAACAGACCGCCGGAACGCTCCGCGATATAGCCCAGACGCAGCGGGTTAATACGATGCAGAGGTTTGAACTCACCTTCGAGATCCCACCAGCGGGACGCCACCGCTTCAAATTTGGCAATCTCTTCGTGGTCAACGTTGTGAGCCACCGGGGATTTTTCGGCATTCATGGGCGCTTTTACTCCTTATTTAGCAAGACAAATTAGTATATCAGGCAATCCCTGTGAATAAAGCGTATAGGTTTACCTGTATCACCGCGGCTGTGTTATAATTTGCGACCTTTGAATCCGGGATACAGTAGAGGGATAGCGGTTAGATGAGCGACCTTGCGAGAGAAATTACACCGGTTAACATCGAGGAAGAGCTGAAAAGCTCCTATCTGGACTATGCGATGTCGGTCATTGTTGGCCGTGCGCTGCCGGACGTCCGCGATGGCCTGAAGCCGGTACACCGTCGCGTACTATACGCCATGAACGTATTGGGCAATGACTGGAATAAAGCCTACAAAAAATCTGCCCGTGTCGTTGGTGACGTAATCGGTAAATACCATCCCCATGGTGATTCCGCGGTGTACGACACCATTGTCCGTATGGCGCAGCCCTTCTCGCTGCGTTACATGCTGGTAGATGGTCAGGGTAACTTTGGTTCTATCGACGGCGACTCCGCCGCGGCAATGCGTTATACGGAAATCCGTCTGGCGAAGATTGCCCATGAGCTGATGGCTGACCTGGAAAAAGAGACGGTTGATTTCGTTGATAACTACGACGGCACGGAAAAAATTCCTGACGTTATGCCAACGAAGATCCCAAACCTGCTGGTGAACGGTTCGTCCGGTATCGCCGTCGGTATGGCAACCAACATTCCGCCGCACAATATCACCGAAGTGATCAACGGCTGCCTGGCCTACATTGACGATGAAGACATCAGCATTGAAGGGCTGATGGAACACATCCCGGGTCCGGACTTCCCGACGGCGGCAATCATCAACGGCCGTCGCGGTATTGAAGAAGCGTACCGTACCGGTCGCGGCAAGATTTACATCCGTGCCCGCGCCGAAGTGGAAGCGGACGCTAAAACCGGCCGTGAAACCATTATTGTTCACGAGATCCCGTATCAGGTGAACAAAGCGCGACTGATTGAAAAAATCGCCGAGCTGGTAAAAGAAAAACGCGTTGAAGGCATCAGCGCGCTGCGTGACGAGTCTGATAAAGACGGTATGCGCATCGTGATTGAAATCAAGCGCGACGCGGTGGGTGAGGTTGTGCTGAACAATCTGTACTCCCAGACTCAACTTCAGGTCTCCTTCGGTATCAACATGGTTGCGCTGCACCATGGCCAGCCGAAGATCATGAACCTGAAAGAGATCCTGAGCGCGTTCGTGCGTCACCGCCGTGAAGTGGTGACTCGCCGTACCATCTTCGAACTGCGCAAAGCGCGCGACCGTGCCCATATCCTTGAAGCACTGGCCGTTGCGCTGGCGAACATCGACCCGATCATCGAGCTGATCCGCCGTGCGCCGACGCCGGCAGAAGCGAAGGCGTCGCTGGTTGCGCGTCCATGGGATCTGGGCAACGTGGCGGCAATGCTGGAACGTGCCGGTGATGACGCTGCGCGTCCTGAGTGGCTGGAGCCGGAATTCGGCGTGCGTGACGGTCAGTACTACCTGACTGAACAGCAGGCCCAGGCGATTCTGGATCTGCGTTTGCAGAAACTGACCGGCCTTGAGCATGAAAAACTGCTCGACGAGTACAAAGAGCTGCTGGAGCAGATTGCCGAGCTGCTGCATATCCTGGGTAGCGCAGAGCGCCTGATGGAAGTGATCCGTGAAGAGCTGGAGCTGGTTCGCGATCAGTTCGGCGACGAGCGTCGCACCGAAATCACGGCCAACAGCTCTGATATCAACATTGAAGATCTGATCAACCGCGAAGACGTGGTAGTGACGCTGTCTCACCAGGGCTACGTGAAATATCAGCCGTTGACCGACTACGAAGCACAGCGTCGTGGCGGTAAAGGCAAATCTGCGGCACGTATTAAAGAAGAAGACTTTATTGACCGCCTGCTGGTGGCCAACACCCACGACACGATCCTCTGCTTCTCCAGCCGGGGCCGTCTGTACTGGATGAAAGTCTATCAGCTGCCGGAAGCGAGCCGTGGCGCGCGGGGGCGTCCTATCGTCAACCTGCTGCCGCTGGAAGCGAACGAACGTATCACCGCCATCCTGCCGGTACGCGAGTACGAAGAGGGCGTGAACGTCTTTATGGCGACCGCGAGCGGTACCGTGAAGAAAACCGCGCTGACCGAGTTCAGCCGTCCACGTTCTGCCGGGATCATCGCGGTGAACCTGAACGAAGGCGATGAGCTGATCGGCGTGGATCTGACCTCCGGTTCTGATGAAGTCATGCTGTTCTCTGCCGCCGGTAAAGTGGTGCGCTTTAAAGAGAACGCCGTGCGCGCAATGGGTCGTACGGCGACCGGCGTGCGTGGTATCAAGCTGGCGGGTGAAGACTCCGTTGTTTCCCTGATCGTTCCGCGTGGCGAAGGCGCAATCCTGACCGTCACCCAGAACGGCTACGGTAAACGTACGGCGGAAAGCGAATACCCGACCAAGTCTCGCGGCACGCAGGGCGTTATCTCCATCAAAGTAACCGAGCGCAACGGTTCCGTTGTTGGCGCGGTGCAGGTGGACGACGCGGACCAGATCATGATGATCACCGATGCCGGTACGCTGGTGCGTACCCGCGTGTCTGAGATCAGCGTGGTAGGCCGTAACACCCAGGGCGTTATCCTCATCCGTACTGCGGAAGATGAAAACGTCGTCGGTCTGCAACGCGTTGCTGAGCCGGTGGATGACGAAGAGCTCGACTCTATCGACGGCAGCGTCGCGGAAGGGGATGATGAAATCGCCCCGGAAGCGGACACCGATGATGAAGCAGCGGATGACGCTGACGAGTAACGTCTCCTGACGCATAAAGGGCCGGTTTCCGGCCCTTTTGTTTTGCGCAACCAGACAAGTGAACGTTGCGACAAGCCGCGTTTACCGCTACCTTAACCACATTCTTTTTGACCCCGACGGCGGAGCCTCGCCCCTTTGAAATACCTCGTCTCCTTTCGTACCACGTTAAAAGTCTCTCGCTATCTGTTTCGGGCGCTTGCGCTACTGCTATGGTTGCTGGTGGCACTGCTCTCGGTGTTTTACATTGTTAACGCGTTACACCAGAAAGAAGCGGAGATCCGCCAGGAGTTTAACTTAAGCTCGGATCAGGCTCAGCGCTATATCCAGCGCACGTCTGACGTGATGAAAGAGCTTAAGTATATTGCGGAGAATCGACTCACGGCGGAGAACGGCATTCTTGCCATCCGCGGTCGGGATGAAAAAACCGAAGTACCTGATTTCGAACCGCTCTTCCCGGACTCCGATTGTTCCGCCATGGGCAAAGCCTGGCGTGGTTCACTGGAGTCCCTGTCATGGTTTATGCGCTACTGGCGCGATAACTTCTCGGCCGCCTACGATCTGAACCGCGTCTACCTGATTAGCAACGAAAATCTCTGCATGGCGGATTTCGGCCTGCGGGATATGCCCGTCGAACGCGAAGACGCGCTGAAAAGCCTGCATGAGCGCATAGTGAAATACCGCAATGCGCCTCAGGAAGAGCGCGGGAACAACATCTTCTGGATAAGCCAGGGGCCGCGCATGGGCGTCGGCTATTTCTATGCCCTGACTCCGGTTTACCTCGGAAACCGCCTGCAAGCGCTGCTGGGGATTGAACAAACCATCCGCATGGAAAACTTCTTCACGCCGGGCAGTCTGCCGATGGGCGTGACCATTCTGGATGAAAACGGCCATCCGCTCATCTCCCTTACCGGGCCTGAAAACCGCCTGAAGGTGGAACCCAGCTGGA
This sequence comes from Enterobacter cloacae complex sp. 6730903, assembly GCF_048283985.1. Taxonomy (NCBI): domain Bacteria; kingdom Pseudomonadati; phylum Pseudomonadota; class Gammaproteobacteria; order Enterobacterales; family Enterobacteriaceae; genus Enterobacter; species Enterobacter cloacae complex sp. 6730903. Next base: position 69,656 of record NZ_JBLVXX010000020.1, read on the forward strand.
TGCAGGAGCGGTCATGGTTTGGCTATACCTCCGGGTTCCGCGAGCTGGTGCTGAAGAAAAGTTTACCGCCATCGTCGCTGAGCATTGTCTACTCGCTGCCGGTGGACAAGGTGCTGGAGCGCATTCGCATCCTGATCCTTAACGCTATTTTGCTGAATATCGCGGTAGGCGTCGCGCTGTTTATGCTGGCGAGAATGTATGAGCGGCGGATCTTTATTCCGGCGGAGGCGGATGCTCAGCGTCTGGAGGAGCATGAGCAGTTTAACCGTAAAATTGTCGCCTCGGCACCGGTGGGGATCTGCATCCTGCGTACTCAGGACGGGACAAATATCCTCAGTAACGAGCTTGCCCATAACTACCTGAACATGCTCACGCATGAAGACCGCCAGCGGTTAACGCAGATCATCTGCGGTCAGCAGGTTAACTTTGTGGATGTGCTGACCAGCACCCACACCAACCTGCAAATCAGCTTCGTCCATTCGCGCTACCGCAATGAAAACGTGGCCATTTGCGTGTTGGTGGACGTCTCTGCGCGCGTGAAAATGGAAGAGTCGTTGCAGGATATGGCGCAGGCGGCGGAGCAGGCCAGTCAGTCGAAATCGATGTTCCTCGCGACCGTCAGCCATGAGCTGCGAACGCCGCTGTACGGCATTATCGGTAACCTCGATCTGCTCCAGACCAAAGAGCTGCCGAAAGGGGTCGACCGGCTGGTGACGGCCATGAACAACTCGTCCAGCCTGCTGCTGAAAATCATCAGCGATATTCTTGACTTCTCTAAAATTGAATCCGAGCAGTTGAAAATAGAGCCGCGCGAGTTCTCCCCGCGCGAAGTGATGAACCATATCTGCGCCAACTACCTGCCGCTGGTGGTGCGTAAACAGCTTGGGCTGTACTGCTTTATCGAGCCGGATGTGCCGCTGACGCTGCATGGCGATCCGATGCGTCTGCAACAGGTCATCTCAAACCTGCTGAGCAACGCCATCAAATTCACCGATATCGGCTGTATTGTGCTGCACGTCTGTCGGGCAGGGGAGTACCTGACCATTCGCGTGCGCGACACGGGGGTTGGCATTCCGGCGAAAGAGGTTGTACGCCTGTTCGATCCGTTCTTCCAGGTGGGAACCGGCGTCCAGCGTAATTTCCAGGGGACCGGGCTAGGTCTGGCGATTTGCGAGAAGCTTATCAGCATGATGGACGGGGATATCTCCGTCGATACCGAGCCGGGTATGGGTAGCCAGTTCACCATTCGTATTCCGCTCTATTCGGCGCACTATCCGGCGAAAACCACGGTCGACGGGCTGAGCGATAAGCACTGCTGGCTGGCGGTGCACAACGCCTCCTTACATGATTTCCTGACCTCAATGCTGGCAAGCAGCGGCGTGCGGGTTTTACGCTACGAAGGCCAGACGCCGGACGCGGATGACATGCTGATCACCGACGTTGAGCCGGAGCAGGCGTGGGCGGGGCGCGGCGTGGTGATGTTCTGCCGCCGTCATATCGGTATTCCGCTTGAGCGTTCGCCTGGGGTATGGGTGCACAGCGTGGCGACACCGCACGAGCTGCTGGGCTTGCTGGCGCGTATTTACAGCGTGCAGCTTGAGGACAGCGACGGCGCGACCGTGCTGGCTTCCCCTGATGAGCTGGCGTCGGTGAACGACGATATGATGATTCTGGTCGTTGACGATCATCCGATTAACCGTCGTCTGCTTGCAGATCAGCTTGGCTCTCTGGGCTATCAGTGTAAAACGGCCAATGATGGCGTGGATGCCCTGAATGTCTTAAGTAAGAACCATATTGATATTGTGCTCAGCGATGTGAACATGCCTAACATGGACGGCTACCGTCTGACGCAGCGTATCCGACAGCTGGGGCTGACGCTGCCGGTGGTGGGGGTGACAGCCAACGCGCTGGCGGAGGAGAAGCAGCGCTGTCTGGAGTCGGGAATGGACAGCTGCCTGTCGAAGCCGGTCACGCTGGATGTACTGAAGCAGACGCTGTCCGTGTATGCGGAGCGGGTACGAAAAGCGAGACAATAAAAAAGGCCCTTTCGGGCCTTTTTTATTTCTCCGGCGGCTGTAGGCCGGGTAAGCGCGAGCGCCACCCGGCGTAGACAGCGAAGATCAATCTTTGTCCGTTGCGCTCAGCGTCACGGAAGAGAGATAGTTCAGCAGGGCGATATCGTTATCCACACCCAGCTTCATCATCGCGGATTTTTTCTGGCTACTGATGGTTTTAATACTGCGGTTCAGCTTCTTGGCGATTTCAGTAACCAGGAAACCTTCAGCGAACAGACGCAGTACTTCACTCTCTTTAGGCGAGAGACGCTTGTCGCCATAACCACCCGCACTGATTTTTTCAAGCAGGCGTGAGACGCTCTCAGGAGTGAATTTCTTCCCTTTCTGTAGCGCCGCCAGCGCTTTTGGCAGATCGGTAGGTGCACCTTGTTTCAGCACAATCCCTTCAATATCGAGATCCAGAACGGCGCTCAGGATCGCCGGGTTATTGTTCATGGTCAGAACAATGATCGAAATGTCCGGGAAGTGGCGTTTAATGTATTTGATGAGCGTGATCCCATCACCGTATTTATCTCCAGGCATGGAGAGATCGGTAATGAGCACGTGCGCATCAAGTTTAGGCAGGTTGTTAATAAGGGCTGTGGAATCTTCAAATTCACCGACTACATTCACCCACTCGATCTGTTCAAGTGATTTGCGAATACCGAACAGTACAATCGGATGGTCATCGGCAATAATTACGTTCATATTGTTCATGTATAAGGCTACCTTGCTACAGCAAGCTCTTGACGTAAGCGTCAATGTCGCTGATGTATTTTTCAATGCCAGAGGCATCTTTCTCACGAATTAGATGTTCCAGCGTTTCACATAACTGCTTGCCGGGAACCAGATTAAGCATGGCAAACACCCCTTTAAGCCGGTGTGCTGTCTGTGCCAGCGCTGCAAAATCCTGCGCAGCGGACTCAGTATACAACCGCTTAACATCATCTGGTACTGTATCAACGAAGAGCGAATAATATCCGCTGGCATGGAGTTCGGCATTTTCATCGCCGCCTAACGGTGACTCCAGGATCTCTTCCTGCGCCAGATTCTCTTCAATCAGTTGTAATACAGCTTCCTGCATTGCATTGCTCATATTAAAGTTGACGCGCAGCTGCCCAGGGCCGATTTTCCGCACGCCTGGCTCATCATCGCTTAAAAGCAAGCCTGAGGCAGTAAGATTAGACGGATTATCAGTTAAAAATAGATCAAATTCTTGACTCGCGAGCCTTTCGTCCGGGGTAATGCAGGACGCCCCCCAGTTTTCCAGCTGACGAACGACGATATTTCGGATCTCACTGGAGGTCACATCCACCATCACCACCACATCGTCCAGCAGACGCTCTTCATCCTCTTCCTGAGGATTCGCCGCCATTTTTACGTGTAAAGAGTAGCGGGTGCCGAGGGATTCGCGCGCCTTGATGTTCAGATGACCGCCCAGCTTACGCGCCAGCTGATCGCAGAGCCAGAAGGTGAGGGCATTCGCCTTACCGTAGTGGTCGCGCTGGGTATCGTTCAGGAACGGGAAGTGCAGGTTATCAATTTCGCTCACGGTGACGCCTTCGCCCGTATCCAGAATACGGAACGTCAGTCGATCGTCGGTGGACTCATCGGTGCTGACTTCAAGGGTGATCTTGCCGATCTGCGTCGTGGTGACGGCATACTGAATCAACATCATCAGGATGCGACGCAGGGCATCGCGATCGCCGTGACGTTCGTCGTTGGCCGGTAAATGGTTGTTGATCAGCAGCTGGAGTCCTTTGCGCTTGATCACCGGCAGGACTTCCGGCACCACCTCATCAATCAGATCCTGGATAGAGAAGAGCGTAGGGGTGCCTTTCCAGATGTCATTCTCCAGCATGTTCGCAAGCTGGATTTCGTCCACCAGACGAACCAGTGAATCGGCCTGGCTGCTTAGCTGTCGGCTTTCCGGCGTGCTCAGATCAGCAATCTGCGTGGCGAGTGACTTCAACGGCTGTTTAAAGGCATCGCCAATATTTTGCATAAACGCGGCGCGGCCATGCTGGTTTTTCTCGTACAGCCTTTGCGCCTGCTTGAGCTTTTTATTCACCAGCACTTCGCGATCCTGATCGCGAATGATGAAGATTTGCGTGCGCGAGGCGACCTGACTGCGGAACTGACGGATCTCATACAGTTCATTATTAATGGTGGCCTGGATGACGCCCTGATGCTGGTCCGCCATGGCCGTAATATTTTGCAGGTTAAGATGCGGCAGAAGGTGATCGGCAATTTTATTGCTCATTACCGTGCGGTTTGCCTCCTGATCGTGAACGAGCACCCCAAGCGGCAACACGGAAATAATCTCTTCATTCAGGGCGCGAAGAATGCGCAGCTCGTTGCTGGTCCCGGCTGATACCGACGTCGAGTCGCTCTGGCGGCCCGACTGGAAACGGAAGGTGCTGTAGCCAAACAGCGCCAGCGCCAGCAGGCCGATATTCAGCAGCAGCGGCAGCAGAATGTTTTGCAGGGTATCAAGCATCAGGGTGCCGAAAGGCACCTGCCACACCAGACGCATACCGGTTGAGTTGAGCGATGAGGCAATCTCAATCTTTGAGCCATTAAAAGAGATCGCTACGCTGTCCGCGCCTTCTTTATCCGACGGCGTGCGCATATTTTGGGTGCTGTTATCTGGCTCCAGACGGAAGCTGTCCAGCGGCATATCCGGTGGGATCAGATCGTTAATCGGCAGGTCGAAGGCAACCACGGTCGCCAGATGGCCCGGCTGGTTAAAGGTGGTTCGCAGCGTAAAGTAGTGGCCATTCTGCCAGGCAAGACGGCGTAATGACGAGAAACTTTCGCGCTCGTCCAGCGCGTTGGCCTGTTGCAGCATTTCTGCCCGACGGGAATCGACAATACTGCCAACGGTGGTCTCTTTAAAGCCGGACGAGAGATCCTTAAGCGGCAGGGTCGAGATCAGGATCATGCTGTTGTCCTGACCGTTCAGGTAATACATGGACCACGGTACGGTCTCGGCGCCCCACAGGGTGTCCAGATAGGAGGAGATCCGCTGCGTCATCTCAAGCGTTGCGCTGTCGTGCGAGCCGAAAATCAGGGCTTCCGTCTTGCGCTGCGGTTTTTCAAGGTAATACACATCCTGCTTAAGGCGCGTTTCCTGCAACCCTTCGCCTGATGAGGTGGCAGGCGCGGCAGCGATATTGTCGTAGATTTGCCAGGTCGCGTAGCGCCACGTATCAATGCGCTTGTGCACCGCATGGGTGATATCGACGATTTGATAGCTTTTATCTTTAAGCCAGGTGTTAACGGCGCTCTGGATCATTACTCCCATTGTGACTAACAGCACAACGATCAACAGAAGAAAGAAACGGGTGATGCTGCCCGGTAGAAGGGAGAATTTGCTCGGGGCGGTAGTTTCAGTCTGACTCATCGATGTGTTTAACCCGTAATGGCCGCGCGGTAATGGGATAGGGCAGTATAAAGGGTAATAACTGAATTTCCAGCGTCGTTATCGGTATGACCTTGACTTTTTATCCGGGTAACCGGCTTCAACGTCCCCGGATGAAAGGTGTACAAAACCCCGTGAAATGTATAAATACGCGGTCGCACCGGCAGAAAAATAGCACGAATAAACAAGAAATTAATTTCGATAGCATAAAAACAATTCGGTGCAAGCCTAATGCGGGATTTAGTTAATAGTCGTTATCATTACTGAGCGGTAGCACATTAAATGTAGGCTGACGTAAAGAAAGGTAAAAAAAAACCGAATGCGAAGCATCCGGTTCAATTAGGGAAGGTGCGAATAAGCAGGTCATTTCTTCCCAAGCTGACTCGCTGATTAAAATTTCGCGGATCTGGGCCGATTTTTTTCCCGCAAACACATCGA
>NZ_JBLVXX010000208.1:0-294 GCF_048283985.1 Enterobacter cloacae complex sp. 6730903
ATTTCATGTGGATTCAAATCACGGCGGTTTGACAGGAGTTGTCCAAGCTTAATTGCAAGCGGCCCCATATCTTCTAAAGCTTCTTTAAGCTTTAAAGGATTTTTGCGTTCACGACTAGACCATGCTGCCGGATGCATTTTTATAATGTTCAATGCATGCTTAGCTTTAACAGGTAATTCATCCGCAGGGAACAACGTATCGAGTCTATAGTGCGCTGCAATACGCCAAAGTTCGAGTAAACGTGAAACGTGCGGAATCATATAAAGTCTTACCTAGTCTTGAGTGGGTTGTAGT
>NZ_JBLVXX010000209.1:0-294 GCF_048283985.1 Enterobacter cloacae complex sp. 6730903
TATTACAAGCGTTCCAAAGCGCCATATCAGCCATTTCAACCGACCTGTAATACCAATGCTATTCAGGGCTGTAGTACAGAAGAATTAAAGAATAGCTATGATAATTCGATTGTATATACAGACCATGTTCTTGCCCAGATCATTGAAACTTTAAAGCAGCAGACTCAATATCAGACCGGTTTCTGGTACCTGTCTGATCATGGAGAATCCACCGGAGAGCATGGTTTATACCTGCATGGTGCTCCTTATAGCATGGCACCGACCCAGCAAACCCATGTCCCGATGCTGATGTGG
>NZ_JBLVXX010000210.1:0-293 GCF_048283985.1 Enterobacter cloacae complex sp. 6730903
GATGAAGACCGAAGGGCCGGCAATCAGTTTTTTGACCTCATGCTGGCTCTTGCCGCAGAACGAGCAGTACAGCAGCTTTTCGCCAGTCGAGCCTTTCTTGTCCGCCATAACGATTACCAGTAGTTCTTGGCAGCATCATACGCCAAATTATCTGGCGACGATCCGCTGGTGTTGTACAAAGCAAAAACGAGGCGCGAAGCCTCGTTTTTGACACCGCTTGACATGCTTTGCGCGCTTAACCAGTGTGCCGCCGAGGTGACCCGGAACACACCGGCTATCGCGCACATCGGCGT
>NZ_JBLVXX010000211.1:0-292 GCF_048283985.1 Enterobacter cloacae complex sp. 6730903
CTTGCGCGGATGCTGCTTCAAGGTTTTTACCTTGCCGGGACGCTCGGCGATCAGCCAGTCCACATCCACCTCGGCCAGCTCCTCGCGCTGTGGCGCTCCCTGGTAGCCGGCATCGGCTGAGACAAATTGCTCCTCTCCATGAAGCAGATTACCCAGCTGATTGAGGTCATGCTCGTTGGCCGCGGTGGTGACCAGGCTGTGGGTCAGGCCACTCTTGGCATCGACACCAATGTGGGCCTTCATGCCAAAGTGCCACTGATTGCCTTTCTTGGTCTGATGCATCTCCGGATCG
>NZ_JBLVXX010000212.1:0-292 GCF_048283985.1 Enterobacter cloacae complex sp. 6730903
CAGTAAAAAACCTCTACAGGCTTGTAGCTCAGGTGGTTAGAGCGCACCCCTGATAAGGGTGAGGTCGGTGGTTCAAGTCCACTCAGGCCTACCAAATTTTTGCTGATGCTGCGTTGCGGCGACACTCACATACATAAGTATGCTTTGTGTCACCACGCCTTGCCTCAACAAAAATTACCGGTACAGAGGTGACTACGATGGGGCTATAGCTCAGCTGGGAGAGCGCCTGCCTTGCACGCAGGAGGTCTGCGGTTCGATCCCGCATAGCTCCACCATCTTTTACTGCGAACAC
>NZ_JBLVXX010000213.1:0-291 GCF_048283985.1 Enterobacter cloacae complex sp. 6730903
TTCAAGACCAGCTGCAAACAGTAGTTGTCCTAAAGCGATAAAAGTTTGATTTTCCATCCAGCCGAATAAGTTCTTTTGCTCATTACGGTAAAACTCAACATAGCCATGACGAGTATCCTTTTGACCGAGTTTGGCTTTCTCATCTTTAAAACGACCACTTAAATCATCTTGTTCAAGTAACTGGTTTAAATATTCGGGTGAAATATCTGTTCTTGTACAAAATACAAGGGTATGTGATGACTCAAGAACCTTGGGTGCATTGTAGGCATATCGTCCTGTTAAGGCTTTGGC
>NZ_JBLVXX010000214.1:0-290 GCF_048283985.1 Enterobacter cloacae complex sp. 6730903
GTACACTCTTTCAGCAAATTCTCATTATTGCCAATACCACACGAACGGTTGATCGAAGCTTAATTGAAGCTGGCTATACGCTTGGCACCAATAAGCTCAAAAGTTTATTTCATGTGGTGATTCCTGCTGCCTTACCTGATATTTACCGTGACTTACGTGTGCTATTGGGCTGGGCATGGACCTATTTAATTGTTTCAGAGTTGATTGGTACGACCTCGGGTATTACATGGTTTATCACCCAACAGGCACGCTATCAAAACTTTGACAATGTCTATGCGGCCATTTTGATT
>NZ_JBLVXX010000215.1:0-290 GCF_048283985.1 Enterobacter cloacae complex sp. 6730903
GTACGTTACAAAGCCGTTATGGCCAAGAATCACAAGTGTGTATCACTGTACCAATTCTAGAAGGTTTAGATGGCGTAAATAAAATGTCTAAATCTTTAGGTAACTATATTGGTGTTTTTGATGCGCCAGGTGCAATGTACCAAAAAGTATTATCAATGCCTGACTCTTTAATCGAACGTTATTTCGATTTATTAAGTTTTAAAACTCTAGATGAGATCAAAGCTTTATTAGATGAAATCGCGGCTGGTCGTAATCCACAAGAAGTAAAACGTATTCTTGCACTCGAGTTG
>NZ_JBLVXX010000216.1:0-289 GCF_048283985.1 Enterobacter cloacae complex sp. 6730903
GGGTCTTGGGGCGGTGTTTACCCCAACTGGCTTTGGAACACTTTTGGCCGAAGGCAAAGAAACCCGTCATATTGATGGTAAAGACTATGTGCTTGAGTATCCGATCAAGGCTGACTTTGCCCTGATTAAAGCCTATAAGGGCGACCGCTGGGGCAATCTGGTTTACCGTAAATCTGCACGTAACTTTGGCCCGATCATGGCCATGGCTGCTGATGTCACCATTGCCCAGGTTTGTGAAGTGGTTGAACTGGGCTGTCTCTTATACACATCTGACGCTGCCGACGACTAA
>NZ_JBLVXX010000217.1:0-288 GCF_048283985.1 Enterobacter cloacae complex sp. 6730903
TGCTCGGACATGGAGTCCTTTTATGATGAAAAAGTCATTATTTTGTATGACAGCTGCCTTATTTGCTCTGCCAACAGTCACTTCCGCCGCTTCCCCATATTTTAGTTTAAAAGATGGTGATGGTTTCAAACGTTTTTCAGTCTCAGCTGGTCCTTTATATGTCAAACCAACAGGAAAAGCCCAGCCTTTTAGGATTAACACTTCTGTTAAGGAAAATGAGCAATCTAAGGTCGGAGATATTAAAGTAAAAACTATTCAAGACAATATTTCCGATAGTAATAGTAATGT
>NZ_JBLVXX010000021.1:0-72886 GCF_048283985.1 Enterobacter cloacae complex sp. 6730903
TCTGTTCGTCGGAAAAACGCTTCTTCATGGGGATGTCCTCATGTGGCTTATGAAGACATTACTAACATCGGGGTGTACTAATCAACGGGGAGCAGGTCACGATGATTGCATCTTTGGAAGTCGTTGATGAATACGGCGAAGTGGTTACTGACCTCTGCCATACCGTTTATGTTTCAGAGTTAACCGGTGGGCGGATTAAAATCCACGACCGTAATGACTTAGTATCTGAAGTTTTCGATAACCTAAGAAATTTAAATCTTGCAGTTGGAGATTCAGTTTCACAAGCTGCTTGATTCTTTCCCTGATTTTGATTTTTTCTCACATACTCTTATGGCACGGTTTCCGTGCCTTTTTTTTGCCTCGCTTACAAGCGTCTACTCCTCTTCTACCTATCCCACCTTACATCACCACTTAAAATCTATCTTTCTAATTCCATTATCCTTTTCGTAGCCTCTAATGCTCTGGTATGAACATACTCTTTAAACTCAAAAAAGTGCTATTAACGAAAAAAAATCCCTAAAGAGATTTGTATACTGTTCTCAACCAAGGAGAGCTCATGAATGAACTAAAATCCAAAAACGAGAACAGTACCAAAAGCAACTTTCCCCCGGTTGATAATCAGTTTTGCTTTTACCATGTTGATTTCAGCATAGAACGACTACTTTCAACGGCCGAGGATCTCCAGTTTGAGTACATCTTCCAGAAACCTGGAAGTGAAGTAAGAAAGGATTTGGTTGAGCGATTCGAACGTGGAGAGCGCTTTGTTACAGCTTCACACTGTGACAATTTCTGTGAAATCCTTGGTTGTCAAGGCCATCAGGAAAATGCATAAACCCATAAACCTACATTTCCACTTTTAAGGATGTTCACTAAAGAATGATTGGAGAAAGTATTTTTGACTGGGTAATTTACGGAATATCCATTTTGATATTTGCCTCAGCACTAATTGAAGGAAAGACAACTCGCTACCCAGCACTTTTTTTCTATGGGAGTTTAATTTTAATGTTAATCCTGATAGTTGCTGGAGGCCTTAACTGGTGGTTCTACAGGTCAAAATATGGCGCAGTAATCGTTATCTTCACAGTGGTCTCTTTACTGATGACTCGATTCCGCCTGGTCATATATAAATTAAGATTAAGAAAGTTAGTTTCAGAAATCAGATTTCGTATAAAAACGGGTTTTCGTATAATTCTTGTTTTGTCGGATAATGAGGATGAGCGTAATGTTCTGCTGTCTATGCTTAGCAACGTATTGCCAGAGCAAACGCTTATTCACACGCGTGATGCTCTCGGACCTCATTCAGAGCCTATCCTAAAAGCTCTTGAGCTACATCATCAACAGGGAACAGGTTACATACTCGTCTGTGAACAACAAATCTCAGCGCGTACGTGGTTGAGTATCGTAGAAAATGGGAAACCTGATACATCTATAGCTGTTAATTTTCATTCGATCCCAGAAATGGAGTGATTTTTCAATGAGTAGAACCGTTTCACAAAGTGTCACAGAAGATTGTCTTTTTGATACCCGCACACAAGTCAGATTACAACTAAGTCGAAGCGTTCATAAAACGCTGGCATCTGCTAAAGAAATTTTACAGGGAAGGGGGGTTGATTCGGTCTCTATTGAAGATCTTGTGCGAGCCTGTCTTGAAGAGAACCAGCCAATTGATCTAGCCTCACTTTACCTTGAAAATCTCTTAAAACAGAAAGGTACCAGCATTTGCGATTTTTAGTGTTTTCAAACCTATTAGATAAAATGCCGGTTGTGTTTATATAACATCAATAATTTCATGCAACAGGTAAAACATGAGTACTCAAAAGCAACTTTCCAGAACTACCGGCACTGAACGTATGTTTAAGGAAGAGCTGGCGTTATCCTTAATTTGTTGGGTTTTCACCAGTCCTTTTACCAACTGGACCGATAAAGTCTTCAGTGGTATTGAAGTTCCGTCTGAAGGACCGTCATCATTACGGGGTGAGACAGAAAAATTCTTTCGTTTTGTCGTTAATGAAGAAGGCTACGACGCAGGAAGGGCTGCTATTGGTCTTGACCTATGTTGTTTTTCACTTCCGTTGTGTTTGTTCCCGGACGCTGCCCTGTCTGAGGAAGAGGTTATGAGTAAGTTAACCGGAGAAGTTATCCATGGAATTCTTCTTTCCTTACCTGAGTTTATTGATATGCCAGAAGTGCTCGCTTACCAGGTCAGGGATGAAATTCTTGCTTTTAACACTCGCTGTGGAGACGGGATCTTTCATGGTTGGAACACGGCTTCAGAATTGTGGAAGTTTGAAATCTTTCCCCGCACCACCATCATGATGCAGCATACTTCGGCAATACATTAAAATTAGGCGGGGCAGAATGCATAAAAAACTTTTTCTTCTCGAATGGAAACCCTGTCAGAGCCGCGTATGGGCCGGTTGGATGGCCCTGTGGTTGACTATCAGTTTTCTGATGTTATCTGCCTTGCTTATGACAGATCATCTCCTGAACAAAGTCATCCTGCCGCCAACATGGTTGTTGATCTGGTTTTCGCCAATGCTGGGGTTTTTGATAAAAGTTCGCGTCGTCGAAACTCAACATTTCCTGGAGCATGACCTCTGTGTTGCAGGTTTCTCTTTTTACCGCTGGAAGAGGTTAGTTTCTCCCGGGCTTTGGTCAGTTGACTGTATAAATGGTCGTTTTCGCCTCAATCGGATCACCCAGGTGGGTAAGACTATCCACTATCCATGGCGTCTCCATTATCATCCTTTGTTCATGAGCCCTATCGAACATAAATCGCATGCTGTGAAAGCTGTTTCAAAATGACTTCTTTAGAGGTTTACATGACATTTATGTTCTGCAAGGTCAGCCTGGGCAGCAAAATTGATTGGAAATAACATGAGCCTGGAGAAACGTATGAGTTATGACGATTTGCCCTATTTTCGTGACCAGATTCTGGAACGCATCGACTCGCTCAAGTGTTTTCTTTCGAACACCCCCCCGATGATGGCAAACCTGATGACTGTCTCCACCGTATCTAGAACAGAAGAGCGCTTGAAGCAGGTTAAACCCATCAGGGTTAGTATTAAAGACGATGCTTCGGTTGAGGAAATTATTCAGGCACTTACTGACATCTGTGTGGATGACATAGAGTCATTAAGTCATGATTCCACCAAAGTAACCACTAAATACCCGGGTCTAATCATTGTCCCCGAAAGAGCAGATCTTCTCGAAAGCTTGATCACTTCTATAAACGAAGCAAAAAATGATTTTGCTGCGGCAATGAGGCGTATCGATAATAAAAAGAATGTCCGTTTTGATAAAGTGCACAAGAAGCTCCCGGGCCTTGTCGCTATGCACTCAACAAGAAATATCCTTTTCATCAAGTCCCAGCTTAAAAAAGTTACTTTTTCATGGCGGCTAAACCGAAACCAGGAAGTTAAAACAGCAGAGCAACTTGTGAGTTTGTTGGAGCGCAGGAGAGCCTCAGAAGTAAAAAATGTAGCAACTACCAATTTGAATGTCGTGTCTAATATCGATAAGGCTTTACACCGTCTTGAATTTCACCCACTGAAGCAGGGCGAATCTTATCGCCTTTGTCGAACTAACTCTTTCCCTGTTCCGATTGCTCACATTTTTGCATTTAGGCCTGAAGGGCAGGAACGAAACGGGAATAAATATGCTGAGACTGATTATTCAGTAGTAAAAGCATCCTTGCCCATTTTCGCAGCAGGCAACATACCTCAATTAAAAACGCTCTCTGACTGGGCTCCTGAAAACAGCCAGGGTCCGTCCAACCAACGGAAGCTGAGCCTGAAATATACAGAACTCGTGCCGGGGGCTGAGCTGGGCATTTTCATTGTCAGCCCCGAAAATTAAGGAACAACAATGCAATGGATTTCCACAGCCAGCCAGAAAATCGATGAGCGTCTCTATCGTGTCTGCGTCTGGGTAAAAAAATATCACGCTGATGCGATTAACCGCGTTGTGCTAACCGTTGATCTAAGTAAAGCCCGACATGACCCTGACGAGGACCAGGTAAGAGCAGAGCTGCTGTGCGGCCATTATTTTTTGCTTCGTAAGGAAAACGCTTCGAACTCTGCGCCTGACGATCAAAAGTTTGCTTTCCTGCCTGACGGGCGCAATCTGTGTTGGCAGACCGCAACCCCGGTGCTTCAGCATCTCCTACTCAATAAAAACGTTCCTGAGTCGCTGAGGTTGCTTACGGACTACATACATATGCGTCTGGCCAGGCTGACAATGGTACCTATGTCCGGAACCATCATGAACGAGGCTCTGCTGGACAGCATCAGCTGGGTTAAGGTGGATTTGACCTACTTCTGGCAGTACGAACAGCTCAGCTCTCATCTGGGACCCATCCAGATAACCCACAAGGCACTTGTACGCTTCGGGCACCTGGCAAAGAATGATGAAAACTCCAGTGCCATAAGAATTCTGCGTCAGCGTCTGTCTTCAGAATTCTTACAAGAATTTCAGATGGCTGAGGATGAGCTAAAGCGCAAACAGTCGTTGATGGGCACCATGGACGTGAAAATGCTGTTTCATGCTCATTACCCCAGCCAGAAGATGCTGGTGGCTCGATATAAAAATGGTTGGGTAATGGTGGATTGTTTTCTGTTTCACCATACCAAACCTAAGAAAAAAGCAAAAAACAAAACTACTGTGGCTAAGCCTCAACTTAAACAGACTAAAAGAGAAGGGAGTGAAAATGGAACTGGGCATTATGGTGTGCATCGTGTTGTTACTCTCAGTGGCGGCGGCGTGGATCAGTAATAAGACAGTTGATTTGCTCGAAAGATTCTATTTCAAGCGTCCGCTGAGCATGGAGTACGCGGCATGGCTACGTGTAATGTGTGCAGGCTTGTTATTAGTTTTTATTCAGGTTGCTCCCCAATTTACACTCCTGTATACCCTTAAACTTGTCACGCTTATTAATCTTGGAATCCAGACAATGAAATTAAATGGCGTGTACAAATATAAAAGGACGGGAATTTTGCCTCCGGGAGGGGCACTCTCTAATCTCACCAGACTTAACCCGTTCAAGAAAAAATAAAGTTATGCGCCCGTGAGGGCGCTATTCATCAAAGGCATTTCGCATAAGCTTGATCATGGCTTTTTTACCAGCTTCAATATTGCGAATGTAGCGCATAACCATTTCTTCATTCGACCAGTTCCCCATTTCCATAATCTGTGGTAGCGAGTAACCTTCAATATCCAGCTGTATCGCACCGCCTACACGAACGCTGTGCCCTGTCCAGTAACGGGTTTTAGTCTCATTTGGATAAAGCTCATTCCACATTTCTTTAAATGCCCGTAAAAGGGAATTTTTGCTGAGCATACCGGCATCGTCCACAGTGTCTTCCTCATCTTCATCGTTCAGAAGACTTTGTTTAGCACGGTAGGGCAGGTTATGCCGTTTAAGAAGCTCAGATAGCTCATTCCCTTTACTCCGAAGCTTCCAGCCGGGTGGCATATAGCCTGTATCATGGAAATTTACGGCCTGGAAAAGGTATTCATCCGGATGACTGTGCTGATCCATTTTCACAAGGTTCATCAATCTCAAGAGGCAGTTAGTTAACTGACGTGTCAGCCGGTAGGTAAGAAGTGTACTGATGTTCGTTTTTGTACGGTATACCGTCAGGTTAAATTCACCGGTCATACTATCCAGAGACAGATCTTTCAGACGTATACGGCGAATTTCGGATGAACGGAGCAGTGTTTCAAAGCCTGTCCAGATCAGGCACAGGTCACGAAGCTTACGAACTGAGTTTGTAGTACTGCGTAACTTTATCAGAGCCTTGAGATCGCCAATAAGAAAGGGAGTTGCCTGTTTAGTCGTCTTTCGCTTCCGGGCTTCCGATTGTTTTAAGGCTTCCAGCATGTACCATGCTTCAGACGTAATAATCCCGGGCAGGTTAAGCCCTTTTTTATGGATACTGTTTAAGGCCTGAAGACAGCTGTTTATGCTGCTTCGTGACAATTTGCCTTCAAGATGCCCCATAAACGCCAGCAGAGCTTCCTCAGACACGGGGAGCGAACTTACTGGCCAGTCTGTATGCAACCGGGCATTCGCCTGATACCATTCGTTCCATACTCGTAGCCAGTGCAGATAGGTTTTAGCTGTGTTGTATCTCAGATGGGAAAAGTAACGGATCAAGCGTGAAAGCTGTTTATCATGGTTGCCGAACGTTTCCAGCTGCTGATGCAATTCGCTTTCCGAAAACTGTCTGATCACTGATTGATTCTTCATCCTGCTCACCGGGATACACTGGTTTTATTTACAGTCATTTTAGCACTCATGTACCTGGTTATGAACAGGGTGGAAACAACGAAAAAGGTTGTGAAATCGTTAGGCTTAAGTGAAAAATGATATTAAGATTATCCCTGGCCAGTTGAGGCCTGTCTAAAGAAGGTTGATTATGTCTGACACAAAGCAGTCTTATTTAATGAAATTCCGTAAGTGTAGTTCGTTCGAAACGCTCGAAAAAGTATTTGAAAGGTTATGTGAAAAAAACTCGGGTGTCGCCTCTCTTGAAATTTCTGGTGCTTATGATCATCGTAAAGCTGAACTGACAATGAAAAAGTTATATGACAAAGTTCCTGCGAGTGTGTGGACCTTTGTTCGCGAGTAATTATTGATATTGGCACAACAAAAAGACTGTGTCTGGATTTGAAAATAGTTTATGCCCCTTTCGGGGCTAAAGGCACTGTAATAGCCTGTCTTTTTAACTTTCTTATTAAGTTCGGAGAAAGACTTTAATCATAAGCCAAGCCCACTGCTAAATACATCCGATATTCTCCTTAATTTTAGAAGTTGTGATAAAAGTTACTTTACCTAAACTTCTCTCTCCATATTTGTAAGGCTCTCATTTGATTCTTGTCAAACATTAATCTGGAAAACTAAAAAATCATTTCTTTTAATTCGTTTTACAGAAATCCTCCTCCGTTATTTCGGATATAGTTTGAATAATTATCAAAAACGGGGTGCAGCCATGCGTAAGAGTTACACATTTGGTATTCCATTTGGACTCCAGAGAGAATCAGGACTCTTTTTAGATATTACAGAGGTCAGCCGGGGTATCGACTGTAACTGCATCTGCCCCGCTTGCAAAACTGATCTGTTAGCAAAGCAGGGGGAGGTCAAGCTTTGGCATTTCTCACACAGTACTGCTGTAGCCGGTGACTGTGATGGTCTGATGGAAGCCATCCGGGGAAAAATTATTGAAGTCATCAACGAGCACCAGGTTCTTGGTTTCCCAAATCTTCTCGCTGGCGACGATGGTGGGCCGGTTTCACTGAATGAGGTTATTGGAAGCGGCAGTATGTTCGGAGGCACAGCTGATCTGTTCGTAAAGGTTAATGATTTATGTGTGGCCGTCTTTCTGGACAGGGATCGTAGCATTTCTGCGAAGTTAACCTTTGACCACCTTCATCCTTCCGAAAGAGTTGCCGCATTGCGTATCGATCTTCCAGATATTGAATATGAAATCAGTCAGGTGCAGCTCGGGCGACGTAAAACAACATACAGTGAGTGCATTGAAAGCCTGATCATTGATGAGACCAGTTCCCGGGAATGGCTATATCATCCATTAATGCATGAACTTGAATCTGAACCTCTTCAGGAGTATCGGGGACGGGAGCCTTCAGAGGAAGGGCCTCTTCTTCAGCGCCTTGCTGACTGTAAGATGAAATTGCCTGATATCCTTCCGGGCAGTCATAACGCGTTAGTCAGGTTACAGCAGGATACGATTGTATGTCTGTGTAGGTTAACGGTTCGGGCTTATGACATCGCTCAGACCGATGAATTTCCTTTGTTCCTTCGCTATTTCAGGTTGCACTGCCTGGAAAACAGCGAACATGTCAGTTACGAAAGACTGATCTGCTGGCAGGAAATGATTTCAAAAACCCAGGAAGGCCAGTCCTTGACACAAAACGAACTTGAATATCTTCATGAGATTGTCCGCATCGCCTTATACAATCACCGGCTTAACAATGTCAGTATTTCAGATGTTAAAAACCATGACACAGGAAAGGAGAGCGGCAGGGTAGAGCCACAAAACTATTCACTCTTATAAATAAATTGGGCTTTGCGCATTAAACCCTTGCCGCAGGAGGTGTACCGCATATCCGGCACAGACAGTCAGTTTTTCTGGCAGCTTAAATTTGACACAGCTTAATATAGTGATTCATTAAACAGGTTCAGTATGCTGCCAGAACGTTTTAGTCGTTATGGGCGTCCGTTAGTTTTCTACTAACTGAACGACGACCAGCCTGCCGCCTTCCTCCTTTGACAGAACAAACTGAGCGTTATTCGTCAGTTCAATTTTTTCCCCAATGGCAATCTGTCGTTTATCCGGTAATGACATAAGCCCATTTATGCCTTCATTTACTAACCACCACTGATCGTTATGGAAAACAAAATACCCAACTCGTTTCCTTTGCAAATCGGTTGTACGCTCATTTGGCGCAATGAGGCGATTCACATGCCACGCATAGATTGACTGCCCGCTCCACACCATCAACCGGTGGTCGTCAGGACGATAACTGCCTTCCTTTCGGGAAGAATATAAATTTAGAACCGGTAATTTACCCTTGTATGGCGTACCGCAGTAGGGACAAACCGGCTTTGTCTTACCCGAGAAAACGTACCATTTCTGTTCACACGCCTTGTTCTGGCAGGGCTGTATCAGATCGACTGTTTTAACCAGGGCGCTTTCCCACTCATCGGCGGTCGGGCGTTTAGTGGCATCGTGTAAGCCATCTATAAAGGCGCGCTCAAACAAAGGTGTCAGATAAGGGCCCATGATGGTGTAAGGAATTTTCTCCGGGTCAGCCCAGGGCAGTGAAAAGGACGATAGCTGACTGACTTTGACTGCATTGCTTTTGTCTGTCGGATGTTCAATGAAGAGTGCCTTCTCACCCATAGATAAGGTCTCATCACGTACTTCATCCGACATGTCATGTATTTTTCCGCCACGTAGCGGATGACGGAAGAACAGATACATGTAGATAAGCACCGACAGCGCATGACGGTCAGTAGTAATGCTTGGCAATACGCGGTTCGGATCCTCTTTGGAAAGATGACTGGTTTTCACCACTTCCGGAGCGATAAAATCCGGGGTGCCCACCACGTCGGGAGGATACTTTCCAGGGACAACCAGGCCGTCTACGTCAATGATGCAGGCATGTCCCATTTCTGGATCGATAAGCACGTTTTTATAGCTTAGATCGCTGTGACAGAGACCTGCCGCATGCATCCTTCTGACGGCTCTTGTCAGCAGCAGACAGACCTTGAGATAGGTAAGCGTATTGCCTCGTTCACGTGGGTCGAGAAATTTGTTCTGGTTGCTGGCGCTGGCAAACCATTTGCCTTCCTTTTCACGACCTTTTATGCCAAGAAAATCATCGTTTTTAGAGCCGTATTTAAAGAAAAAGTAGCTTTTGTAGGTTGGAACCACGATGCCGATTTTATGCCCATGCTCAACAACATGGGTCGGCCAGCAAAACAGGTCCTTCCAGTATTCACCTCCGGACTGGCCAAAAATGTTTTGCCTGTAGCGTCCGGTGATCATATCAATCCGATCCCGGGCCTGCTCGTTCTGCGGTTTATGATAAAAAGCGACGACGTATGATTTATCAGGCGAAAAGTAAACATCCTTCATCGAGCCCGAACCAATTACCTCGTCAACATACTGGACTGTTTCGCCGTCCTTTGTTTTGCACGTAACGATATTTGCCATATTGATCACCGAAAAAGCGTATCCCTTACCACAACACCGCAATAGTGCGGTCATCATGGTTCCCTGTGGAGAAAAAGTTAAGCCAGTCGCCTAACCTCTCAGGCGCAATACTGGCGTCTGTAA
Source organism: Enterobacter cloacae complex sp. 6730903 (assembly GCF_048283985.1). Classification (NCBI taxonomy): domain Bacteria; kingdom Pseudomonadati; phylum Pseudomonadota; class Gammaproteobacteria; order Enterobacterales; family Enterobacteriaceae; genus Enterobacter; species Enterobacter cloacae complex sp. 6730903. The sequence goes on from NZ_JBLVXX010000021.1 coordinate 9,864, forward strand.
GGACAGGGTTGAGCTCATCAACGAGACGGGTCCATTTTTCGTCACTGCGAAGCCCATTATCCGTCTCAAACAGAGGGTCTGAGACGCCGTCTGTCATGAGGATCAAGTGAGATACATCATTCCATTTACCCACGCTGATGCGGCCGCTAAACGAGGGGTCTGCGATAATGCTCTGGTCAAGGAAACGGGTTTGTCCTGCGTATTCTCCGCTATCGGGATTTCCCAGTATCCTGACTTTACCGGAAGGGCTGTATGCACCTATCGCACCATCACCAAGCCAGAATGCAGCCGCAAACAGCTCGTTATCAGTTCGTAGCGCTACAGTTGCCAGAAGGGTTGTTGAATAGGATTTCACAGGTTGTTCTGCACAAATGGCTTCGTTCTGGATACTGTTGACCGCGAGCGTAGCTGCCTGTTTAAAATGATGAAGCATGGCGTTTATTGTTGCCTGCTGATCGCTCCCTTCCCACGCCGTGATGTGCTGCTTTAAATGGACGCCTTTCACACCACTGAGCTGATTTAAAAGGTAATCGCCAGCCGTTTTGACTGCAATCCGGGAGCCTTCCCGGGAATTTACCGCACTACCGGCTCCGTCTGCGACCAGCATGACAGACCATCCTGTTTCCTGGCAGTGGTTGATGTAGAAGTCGTCATCTCTGAAGCTTCCGGCATGCTCATGAGAGCGTCCCCGGCGACTGGCGGCAGCAATACGTATATCACCCCTGACCAGGCCAGCAGCGTCCAGATGGGACTTAGGGTAGGGAGCGTCTGCTGGTGGCTCTACCACCTTCCACAGGCTTCTCGGATCGGGATTGATTATAAATAGCTGTTTTGTTTCACATTCGTCGTGCGACGTGCATGACCAGATTACTGAAAGCTCTATATCGCCGCTTTCGGTGGGAGTACCTGTCAGCAACTCCTGTTCTTTGTCAAAAGACAGGCCAATGTTCCGGGGAAAGACAACGTCCCTGACAGTAGCCTGCTGGCCCTCACCCAGAACGATAGCAACCGGCGAAGAGAAACGTTCGCCTGCGCGGGCGTTGGGGATCGTTATTTTAGCTCTCGGGGGAACGGCAGGTGGCACAGCTAAGCTGGCCCGCTGCTGGCCTGTCGGTATCTGCCCGGGTTTTAATACCAGGGAAGACAGGTTTTCGTCTTCCCTCTGTGCTGGTTTATCAAATTCGTAATAAGGCATCAGCTTCCAGAACGGAGGATGAGGCTCATTTTCTGGCAGGGGTTGCAGTGCTGATGTATCGGTAGCGTCAATGCCCGGGTTATCAGCAACACTTACGACCGTTTGTTGCTGATCGGAAAGACTGGATGCTGACGAGGCGGCAATCTCTGCGTCGTTATCACCTTCGCTAACCCGCGCAGATAAACCCTGTGCAAGGCTCTCAATCCGCTCTTTAAGCCGCATAATTTCTTCGGTAAGGGATGGGTCCTGCGATAGAAGTAAAAGCCGCTCACCTTCAACAGGGTGGCCCAGCTCAGACAGAACTAAGCGGATAATCTTCTCTTCAAGTAAAGCATTTTGCGACATCAACCTCTCCCTCTGTTTACGTCGAAGTTAGTGTTTCCGCCATCATTGCTGAATGACAGGCCTGTTTCACACCACGGGCAGATCACGTCATCCGGGCCGTCAATACACAGCAACTTTCCGCATGAGCACAGGGCAAACGCACTGGCATTACCGCAGTGGGGGCAACCCGGTACGCCATGCAGTTCGCTGGTATTTACCTGCAAACCGGTAGCGGTGGCATCTGACCACGCAAAATAGTCCTCATCGATGGGATAGCATCCGGCAATATTAAAGCTGTTCAGGTTCAGACTGAAATCGAGCCCGGAAACCCTTGCTGGTGGCCGTTCATACTTCATCAGGTACGGACGACGGGTCTTGCTGCAACGGCCGGTAAGCGTAACGCAGTTTTCGTCGTACGCTTTTACTGGCTCGTCCTTGGCCAGCCGGACTATGTATTCAGTCTGGCTGAGCTCAGGTTGTTTGTCGTCCCCGACGCTGCGGCTGTGCGCCGTAACCGAGGCCGTGATCCATTTGATGAAGCGGGTAAAGTCCCCTTCCTGAGATTCGGTGAACAGCATGACATTCTCTGTCAGTTGCCGCAGGATATTCAGGTCCGCTGACGGCCCCAGGCCAACGGCAATGAGATTCACTTTACTCGCGTAGTGATCCTTCCAGCGCTTCACTTCTGCGGTTGTGTCGTCAGTCGGACGTCCGTCGGTAAGGAGATACACGACGGGTTTCCAGTCGCCTTTAGCCTCATGAGTGGTTTTTCTGACCTGGGTATCAATTTGCACGGTCAGCTCACGCAATGCAGCTCCAAGGCTCGTACCGCCGCCAACGGGAAGGCGGGGAGGGTAGAACGAGGCAATTTCGTGAAGAGGTACAATCGTACGGGCTACACCGGCAAATGCGATTACCGAGACCCAGGCTGTTTCAAGTGCGTGTGGATCCTTTCTTAAATCTCCGACGATCATTTGCAGACCATCAGTCATTTTTTTCAGGTTTTCACCAATCATGGACTCTGAACAGTCCAGGACAAAAAACACGGGAAGGCGTCTCATAATTTTCCTCGTACGGCTGGTACGGCCAGCAGAAAACGTTGCTGTACAGAAAGGTGCTGCCCGGAAACAGCACCTTTCTGTCTGTCAGAGCACCAGCTGGATTTCTGGTGGAGGAGGGGGAAGGGTATCAGTTCCGTTATTAATCCCCGCGCTTGTGCTGCCGGAAGACACGCTGGCCGATACCCATTTAAAGAAACCTGCAAACGCGGTTGAATCTAGCGTCTCCAGAGACACAACCTTATCGGTGAGCTGTTTTAAGTGCTCATGGCCTGCTTTAGGACCAACGGCGCAGGCAATGATGGATCCGAATCCCCGGCCGCGAATCGCTTTTACCGCTTCACCGTACGCCAGGGCATCAGAAGGGGTTCCATCAGTCATCAGGAATACCAGAGGACGCCAGTCTCCTTTGGTATCACCATCTGAGCGACGTACATCCCGTTCAACACACTGCATCAGACATTCAAGGGCAGCACCGGTGAACGTCCCGCCTGCGCTTGGCACAACGATGTCAGAAAACTGGAAGTCTTCCAGCGGCGTGAGAGGAATGAACTCACGCGCCTCATTGTCATAGGTGATAATGGAGATATGAACGCTTTCGAGGGCGTAGGGATCCTGGCGAAGAGCGCTAAGCATCGCCTGAATTCCAACGTTAACGGAATGGATTGACTCACCGCGCATCGAGCCGGATGTGTCGATAACAAGGTAAACAGGCAGGCGGCGCATCACATGTAATTCCTCAGGTGCGAGACAAACGAATCTGATTCTGAAGGCTCACCAATTGCCCTGAGTTTCCAGCCTGTAGCCTCGCGTATCAGCTCGGCAAAGACCATGGAGCGCTGGCTGGCGAAGGCGGGTCCGCCAGAAAGATCGAATCGTGCCATTTCAATATTACGGGCATCTACTGCCCGGATGAAGGCATTCTGAACTTTACCAAAGTGCTGCTGGAGCTTTTCACCATTGTAGATCTGAACGATGAACACAATTTTCTCGTACTGAGCGTCAAGGGAATTCAGGCGCACAATAATTTGCTCATCGTCACCGTCACCGGCTCCGGTTCGGTTATCGCCCGTCAGCCAGATATTGCCTGACTTATGGCGAAGGCTGTTGAAAAAGATGATATCGCCATTCACAAGCGTTGGTTTACCATTTTCCACATTGCCGAGATCGGTCACCTTTCCGGCTGAATTACACAGGAAAGCGATCACATCAAGGTCGTATTCTTCTTCTTTTTTACCAAAGATCCCGCCGAGAAAACCTTTCTTTTCCTCATTAATATCCCAACCGAGGCCGATAGTAACGGACGAGAGATCGTATTCATTTTTTTTCAGGCTTACGCCCTGGCCTTTGCTCAGACTGACAGACATGATATCCCCTTAATCAATAAAATTATAAGACCACATTTACTTCTGGCGGCGGCGGTGGCAGGTCTTCAAGACCGATCACTTCTTTTTTGCTGGACTCCACTTTCTGACTGCCTACCGAAATGCTCGCACTGACCCATTTAAAGAAAGCTTTAATCGTCGAACTGTCAGCTGTATCGAGCTGAACCACGATTTCAGTGATTTCTTTGAGGACGCTGGTATCGGCATCATGCCCGGCTGCACATGCCACAACAACGCCGGTTCTGGCCGCTTTAAAGTCATTCAGGCCTTTACGCCAGTCATCATTCGGACTTCCATCCGTCATCAGGAATACAAGGGGACGCCAGTCACCTTTAGTGTCAGCCGTCGTTTTCTGTACTTCTTTGGCAATGGAGCTGGCCGTGAGGGAAAGCGCTTCGCCAAGAGACGTGGTGCCGCTGGCTGTTAGTGCTGGCATCTGGAAACTCAGGAGGTCTGTCAGGGGGACTGCCTGTCGGGCTGAAGAATCAAAGGTGATCACTGACACGTGAGCCGTTTCGAGTGCATACGGATCCTGTTTCAGCGTGGTAAGCAGCGTCTGAACGCCATTTTTAACCGCTTCGATAGGCTCTCCGTGCATAGAGCCGGACGTGTCGAGTAGCAGATATACGGGTAAGCGTCTCAAATGTAATTCCTTCTTAAGAGATCGGAAGAGGAGAGTAGTTTCAGGAAGAGGCCAGGGTTTGTTGATTTGATAAAACGGCACGACATCTGTCGGGTGGAGATTAAATACTCAGAAGCGGCATTAAAGAAATAAGTTAACCACCATAGAATTACCGACATGTGAATGGCCTCTTATCAACAGAAAAATAATTCAGACCGGACTGGAATATAAGATTTCTGAAAAAACTCGGACAAATAAACTGTCTTATGTATGAAATTCATCATACATCACAGATCTGCATGAATGGAGTGTAAAACGCCCAAAGATTGATGTGTAGCACAAGAGGATGTCAAGACACCAGGTTTTGTAGTCAGTAAGGCGCTGCTGGCATTGCGGGAGGAGAATAGATCAAAACTACGTCACGCCAATACAGAGGTAAAATATGACAAAACCGGGGTTTTCACCCCGGTCTGAGATTTAGCGTCAGGACTTTTTAGCGCTGTATTCTTTTATCAGTTCGTCAACGGAGTGCAGAGCCAGCTTCTCTACCGCTTCACTTCGGGTCGAGCCACTCAGCGCAGCCAGACGGTCAATTTTTCTTAAGATCCGCATGCGTAGCGATAAGGACACGGCTGTTTTTTTATCCTTATCGAGTACGACCTTCCCTGTAGACTCACCGGTTTTCAGTTCAGCATTCTGTGCGAGCGCTTCATTCATCCGGCGAAGGGTCTTTTTATCCAGCTGGCCCGGATTAACGAGATGGTAGGAATGACCTGCCTTGCTGTATTTGATCTCCGCAGAATATGACTCGCGTAGCTCTTTGAGGGCCCGGGTTAATGTCGGCTCTGAGCATTCCAGACTGGTTATAATGTCGGCAGCGGAAACGGGCTTGCCGGTGCCCAGTAAGTTGGCAAGCTTAAAAATCCGGGCCTGTCTGGTATTTAATTGCATCGTAAGATTTAGCCTGCTTAAAGGGTTAGTGGTTCAATAGGCTGAAAAATGAAGGTACTGCTCATCTTTCGAATAACCGGGTGATCGCCTAACGCTTCAACCGGATCAATGTGTTCTATGCCTGCAAAATTTACTGACGACATCTGGCTGCGAGTGCATTTGCAGGACAGGATATACTCATCCTCCAGATAGCCGGTCCGCTTACTGACCCGTTGCGTAAAGCCTGACACAATCACGTTGTCGAAAGGTAGCGTATGTAAAACGATACCGACCAGGCGGAACAAGCAGCCATGGACGTGGCGGGCATAGTTTTCGCGTACGGCTTTTTGCGTCATGGCTTTTTCCGTCAGCTCCGTGCCCCGGGCATTAACGCCGTAAATCTTATCAGGGAAATCTTCAATCTCAGCTAAATCAACGTCCAGCAGGACTGCTGATAGCTCCGGCTTTACTTCAAATGCAACAATCGTTTCACGCGGCCATTCAGTTTCTGCCAGCACACCCGCCAGGTATGATTCGAAAAACGCGGCGTCTGTCCGGAACTGCTGCCGGGCATCTGCCTGAGCCGTGGCGAGCCGTTTTTCATGTTCTTCTGCTTCAAACTTCCAGTTTGCATACTGTTCGGCCCAGGCCGTCCGTTGTTGCTGGTACCGGTGCTGTCGAAGGGTATTCTCACGCTCCACATCAATCAGCTCCTGCTGCCACCGGCGAAGATTTTCGGCGTGGCGCTCAGCTTTAGCTGATTCCGATTCAAACCATTTACCCAGAAAACTAATGCCTTCGCTCTCGGCAGGCTTTTCCGGCAATGCAAGGTAGTCTGGCTTTTCTGGACGCACCGGTGCCGGAACCTGAAAAGGCGACGTTCTGTTATGCAGGTATACTGCTTCCAGCTCTGCCCAGCTGATGCCTGTTTTTGGATCCGGCGTCAGCTCGTGAATATTACGGATTGCGGTTACCGCTGACATGAGTTCAGCGGCTTCCTGCTCAAGCGCCTGTCTGAGCCCCGGGTCGGTTGCCGTCCGGTTTCCACCTCCGGAACGCGCGGCCCGGTCAAGCCGGGTACGGTAACTCAGCCCGGTACCGGGCAAGCCCAGATTGGCATAGGTCCCCCGGCTACCAAAAGAAACGGAAGCACCTCTCGGCCCGACACTCAGGCTCGGTGCACCGTTACTCAGGTTGAGGCGAACGCCAGGAATAATGTTGATCGACTTTCTGAACCTGAACCCCATTATGATTTCCTTAATGATGCTGGGTCACGGTAAGTAATCTGATTCCATCAGCGCTTTGCTCGTTCTGTAACCCATAAAAACGAGCTCTGTCCAGAATGCCAGCCGCCCAGCGGCGATGTGTGGCGGGTTCACACATTGCTCCCTGCGACTTAAACACGGCCTGGGTAGAGTTCAGGATCCGCAGAGCGTCAGAATACTCACCCTGAGTGACCATCAGCGCGTTTTGAATGACCTCTATCTGACCCGGGTGAATGGCCGTTTTCCCAACAAGCCCATGTGCCATATCAAGAGCCAGCTCTCTGGCCATAACGGCATGATCGTCAATATGCTCACATACGGGCGCGGTCAGGGCAAAATCACGCGGGCCGAAGACTGAAACGAGCATTTTGATGACGTAGCCCATCGGGCTGTCATACAGCGTCAGGTCCCGGGGGCGGCGAAGCGACACAACGTTCATAAGATCGTTGCCGCCGATTCGAAGCGCAATAATGCGGTCGTGGCAGGGATGTTCCACCAGGCGAGTGGCCAGCTCGCGCATCTGAACCACGTCAAAGACGTCTTCTGTTTCCAGCGTTGGCATCATGCACAGGTGAGTCCCGCCCATGATATCCCACCATTCAGCTAACGAACTGAGGGTAAATTTCGGCAACACAAACCCATCGACAGCGGAAAGATCATAATGCGCTTTTAACCATCTGCCCATTTCGGCATGCCGAGGGCGAATGAACACCAGAGGCCAGTCATTTTTACCCAGGCTACGCATGCTGTTACTGAGCTCGTGCAGCAGGTGCTCCAGATTTTTGAGGGCGATGGGGATGTCTGCTTCACTGACAGCATCCTCCAGGCAAATCACCAGAGAGCGCAAACCCGGGATTTTCCCGTGCAGGACGGCATCAGCAATATCTTCCCGTGTTGCAGGCATGTATAGCGTGGCTCCCAGATTCCAGGGAGAAAGACGATTTTTCATCAGAGTACCTTCTTGATAATGGTTACAGCCCGATACTGGCCGAGGGTTCCCCCCATTTCTGTAACAACTATTCCCTTTTCACGAGCAAGCCCTACAAGCAAGGCAACGTCCGGGTCGTCAATAGAACGCACAAATACATGGTCCGGTACCCGACGTAATACAGCCCGGGTTGCTTCAGCAATACCGGGTTTAATACGATTGACGCTGTCCACTTTAAATTCATCGGCCAGGAACGCGATAACGTCGCGACTTGTCTGCCATAAGACCCGGGCTGACTCCATATTCCAGCTCAGGGTAGCGAGGGATGACGGGGTTAACTTCTTACGGAAATGGGCGACGGTATCGACAAGCATCCGGCTGCATTCGAATTCACTGAGATGCTCGCAAACCATGCACCCATGTAATCCTTCAGAGGACCATACTGACCGGGAGATCAGGCCTGATACCGGCGCACCCATGATGCCAAAAGGAATGAGCCAGTCATCATCACTGGCTGCAAGCCAGGAGCAGCCACAGGGATCGGCCAGGACAACCAGTCGCGGCTGCTCAGGATAGCCCGGGCGATCTTTCAGTGCGCGTACAAGCTCTCCGGTAATTGCGCCTTTACCTGTCCATCCGTCAACAAAGACAATACCGCTGGTACCATGGCGCTCTTCAATGACGTCGAGGGCTGCACCGTCAATTCCACGATCCCGGATAATGCTGATACCGTAATGCCATGAGGTTTTCCCCATGTCACGCAGGGCCTGGTGCAGCATAACGCCGAGCGGCACGCCAGCTCTGACGAGACTGGCCAGTACAATGGGCTCATCACCGAAGCGTTCGGCCAGAGCAATAGCGAGCTGTGTGACTTCTTTTGCAAGTCTCTCTGCGCCCCGATCCAGCGCCCGGTGAAACAAATCAAGATGCCATTGTGTTGGCGCTGGCTCCTGACTGAGCATGTCCGAATAATGTTTCTTCCCTGACTGAATCAGCTCTTCTTTTTGCTCAACCGGCGTCATCTCAATGACTACCGGCTTTAGCAGAAATTCCACGTCACCGGGCTGGTATGAGCCGGTAAATGTGTCATGTGGCTGCATTTTAATTTTCTCCAAAAATTCGCTGTGAAATGGCATCTGCAAACTGACTCTGACGCGGGATGCCAAACCAGCTGCACAGTTTCATAAAACGATGATCGCTCAGGCTGTCGCCCAGACCAATTACGGGGAAGACTCCGCGTTCAGCCCGAAGTTTTTCAAGAAGCCATCTGACTGCCAGCCCTTTCTCAACCGCGGTGGGAAGCCAGGCCACGTTATTACTGTTGCGGTGGATGTAGAAGCCCTCGGTCGGAAACACCGTTTCTATCTCATCTGCAATGGCATTGAGCTCGTCAAGGCGGGTGCTGTCGCGGTGCTTCATCACCATATAAACCGCCGTTTCACCGTATTCGAAGTTCAGCCTTGCCCAGGCATTGATCCCTTTTGCGTCCATCATTTCAGTGATCAGACGCTGCATCGATGTCAGCTTTTCCTGATAGGGAGCCAGCTGGCCGAGCATATGGGCCTTCCACTCCTCGTCGGGTTTGCCTTCTGGCGTGAGAATGACGGCCCCGTGAGTGGTGATTGCCCAGGAGTGGAAAGGGATCCGTACGCGGCTGATTTCTTCAGTTCCCCGTGCGGTAACGGGTATGAGTTCAGCCTGCTCCAGGAGCCAGTCCACCAACATGGACTGTTCTTCCGTCATAAAGCTTCGTGGATTCAGGGTGCGATCAACGGCACCGGTACGGAATGGCTCCAGGGCCAGCTCGTCCACCATTTTACGACGGGTCTGAAAGAGCGTGTCGTCAAGGTCGCTCAGAACAACGGGTTTATTCATAGGTAACAATCTCCACGACGGCCGCAACCTCAGCCAGCGCTTTAAGAAGCTGCGTGTCAATACTTTCTGCGGGTGTCTCAGTACACACAAGAATGCGGTCAAACTGCTGGTGGGCGACGTTATAGACAAAATTGGGGATGCCCAGCCCGTAGTTATCCGTAAAGGAAATGGCGGACTCAATGGCATAACCAACGGCGATAGGGGAGCGGGTGGTCGATCCATAAAATGCCTGTGCTCCGGCAGCTTCGAGCCGTTCAGCAAGCAGGAACGGCTCCCAGACGAATTCCCCGGTCCCGAGAACCAGAATACGTTCCCCCTTGTGGACGGAGACCTCATGGCCGAGATCGGCCGCAGGTGCGAGCATCCCCAGTCGGCCCCAGGACTGTTTTCCCTGGATGTCCCATTCTCCTCGTGAAGTTACGTTGACTTTCGGCATGTCCGGGACAGGTGCATCAGGTAATGGGGTCCATCCCCACTTACCGCTTACAAGAGAAACCGAAGTGACTGGTAAGGTGCTGCGCTCGGACAAGGCTTTGCCACTCCAGTCGGTAAGCGTAACGGCTATAACCTGTTCAATATGTTGAAGCTTGCCGGTATTACGCAGGGCTGAAAGCAGGTTAATAAAGGTATTACCGGTGGTTGCCTCGTCATCAATCAAAACCAGCGTTCGTGCGTTGGTAACACGACGTCTTTTCTCTTCATCATCTGGCAGATAGATCAGATGATCGGTGGCGTGGCTGTGTTCTTCCTTGAACTCGCAAAGCAACGTGCCATCAACCGGGTGACGGGTAGAGGTCAGATAGACAGATTCAGGATGCTGGTGGCGCACTTCATCAAATACACCGGCCCCAAGCCCAACGGCGGTTTCAGCCATACCGATAAACAGTACGGGTCCTGTCAGTGTCGAGGGGAACTGGCTGGCAAGCTGTCTGTAGGCCTGCCGCATGACTGAGGGTGGCACGGGAATGTGCCTGCCGAGTACTTTGCTGACAAACAGAAAGGCGCGTTTCGGGTTACGTCTTTCAGCGATGTCAAACAGGTCATCGAGCGAAACTTCACCCTGGTCGCGGGTTACCTGAATCGTACCGCATGAGAGGGTACGGCGATAAATCATATCTTCGAGGATATCAGACATAAATACGCCTTAATTCAGAAGGTTAGAGAGTGATTCCGGGTATGCAATTACATCCGTAATGGATCTCACCGCAACCGGAGAAAAGGTGTTTTTAGCGCTCTGGCGCACCATATCTTCAGACATCAGACCGAGCTTAAAGGCAGCAAATAACCCAGGAAGGTTCACCCCGCTGTGAAGGGTATAACCCACCCCCCCTGACGGACGCATGTTGGTTTCAAGCAGCACCGGGTTGCCATTCACATCGTTTCGCGTCTGAACATTCACCAGCCCGTCGGCCTTCATAACCCTGGCGCAGTCACACGCCAGTTCCCAGGCGCTTCCTTCGTTTACCAGATACTGGATAACCCCTTCCTTACGGCGTCCCACGGCTGCGAGTATTTCGCCCTTATCCGCGAGGATATCGACGGAAAATTCCGGGCCTGGCAGGTACGGCATCAAAACAAGGGGTTTAAACGACTCAGCAGCTGATGCTGCTGCAATATACTGTTGCGGACTGACCAGACGATGTTCGGGATGATTAAAGACGGCCATAGGCGAAGCACTGTCATCAAAGCGCCAGAATCCCATGCCATAGATACCCGTCACCGGCTTCACGCATACCGGGCTGTCAGTGAACGGCGGGGCCGCGAGGTGTGTTTTTAATTCTGCCAGCGTATTCACCCGCCAGGATGGTACGACCGGGAGACCCTTTTGCTCCATAAACTGAGCAAAAGTAACTTTTTCGTCAGCCAGAGTTAACCAGTCGACGCCCGTTGCACCGGTAGTAAGGGTGGCACCGGTCGATTCAATGGCTGAACGGTGTTCTTCAAACCACTGGCTGTTACGGCCAGTATGAATATGGTGGATGCCGTAGGACTGAATGGTTTCCTGGATAAACTGAAGACGTTTTTGAGGATCTTCAGGTTCAGTCAAAGAATAGTCGGCAACGGAAAGGATTTCATTTCTTTCGTTACGGTGGGAGGCAAAAACGGTAATGGCAAAATTATTTTTTTTTGCAAATGATTTTACCCCCTGAATAATATCTCGCTGGGAGGATAAACCTTCCATAAACCAAATTTTCTTGTTCATTTTTTTTAATTATCCGGAACGCCATGCAAATTTATGATTGAGAAGTGAGTCTATGAGTGTCTAAGCTACATGTCAATCATAATATGATTAATAACTCCTGTGGTTATGGAGTGCGTCAGGTTTTTTGGATTCCTGATAACACATTGATATTTAAATTAAACTTAGAAAATTAACACCCTGAAAAGGATTTCTTTTTGTGTTTTTACAGAAAACTACCAAAATTTCCCTTGTCAGAGAACTTCATCATGATATGATTTTCTTCGTCAGTTACTAAATATACCTTTGATTGTCTCGGTCATTACCATTTTAAGGAATAAAACATGGTTTCATTAGTTAAGAACCAGACGGTATCACTCAGCAAAGAATCATCTGCATTAAGCCAGCTTCATTTCGGTCTCGGTTGGGATCCGGTTAAGAAAAAAGGTCTTCTTGGAGGATTGTTTGGAGGCAACGACTCAATCGATCTCGATGCTGGCTGCGTATTAATGGACAGCACCGGTAAAACAATTGACACCATCTGGTTCCGCAAACTGGAATCCACCTGCGGCGCTGTTGTGCACAGTGGCGATAACCTGACCGGTGAAGGTGACGGTGACGATGAGGTGATTAATGTCAACCTCTCCCGACTGCCTGCAAACGTTGAATACCTGGCGTTTACGGTAAACAGCTTCCGTGGTCAGTCGTTCAATGACGTCGAAAACGCGTTCTGCCGCGTTGTCGATCAAACCGGCAAAGAGCTGGCTCGCTACAAGCTGACTGAGCAGGGCTCACATACCGGGATCGTTATTTCTTCGCTGCGCCGTAATAACGGCAACTGGGACTTTACCGCCCTTGGCCATGCCTGTCGCGGCCGCACAATTGACGATATGCACTCCGATATCGTTTCAGCGGTTATTCGCTAATGAACCTGACGCCGGGGGGCAATGCCCCCGTTCCAGCCCAGGAGTTGCGGGTCCGGATCACCTCGGGCGGCCAGGTGGATGCTTCGGCGTTTCGCCTGTATGCCGACGGGAAGGTGCAGGGTGATGCGGACATGGTGTTTTATGGTCAGCCACGTAACGATGATGGTACCGTCAGCCTGGTCAGTGAAGGCCAGTACTCAACCTTTACTGTCGCGCTCAACCGGCTGAAACCTGATGTCCAGAAAATTGCGTTCACCGTGACCTGTGACGGTGGGCAGACGGTGTCCGGTCTTCGTAATCTTTCCATCGACGTGGAGCAAGGGGCTACCGGCCTGGTTAGCGGCAGTGTCGAACTGAGCGGCCGTCAGGAAGCAGCCTTAATTCTGGGTGAATTTTACCGTCGTAATAATGACTGGAAATTCCGCTTCGTTGCGCAGGGGTTCAACGGTGGACTTAAACCGCTGGCAGAGCATTTCGGCGTAAATATTGCCGACGAACCGGCTCCCGCAGCCCCGACTCCTCCGGTTGTAACCCCTCCGCCAGTTGAGACAAAAATCAGCCTGAGCAAGGTATCGCTGACAAAAGAGAAGCCTGCAATCAGCCTGACCAAACGGGATAACTTCGGTGAAATCCGGATCAACCTGAACTGGCACCGGGGCAGCGGCAAATCAGGCTTTGCAGGCATGTTCGGCTCCAAAGGAATCGACCTGGATCTGGGGGCCTTTGTTGAGCTTCAGGACGGGTATAAATCGGTCATTCAGGCGCTCGGTAATGCATTCGGTGATTATCGCGATGAACCGTATGTTCAGCTCAAGGGCGATGACCGGACGGGTGATGTATCAGACGGCGAGTGGCTGCATATCAATGGACGTGAATGGAAGCATATCCGCGAAGTGCTGATTTACGCCTTTATTTATGAAGGTGTTCCCAGCTGGGACAAGACTGATGGTGTGGTCACCATTCATGTGCCGGATCAACCGCCCATTGAGACCCGCCTGACCGAAGGTGAAAACCGTCGCACATTGTGCGCCATTGCCAGACTCGTAAACGAAAACGGCGCAATTAAAGTCGAGCGAATTAACCAGTACTTCAAAGGCCAGGACGAAATGGACCGGGCATTTGGCTGGGGATTTCGCTGGAGCGCCGGTTCTAAATAACACAGCAACAAAGGAAACAGGTATGAGCTTTTTCGACAAAGTTAAAGGTGCCATTAACTCAGGCCGTGACGAACTGACCCGCCAGGTTGGCCGTTTCAAAAACAAAAAATTCATGCAGGGCACCGTTGCTGTATGTGCCCGTATTGCCGTATCGAGTGACGGCGTAAGTTCGGAAGAAAAGCAGAAAATGATGGGCTTTCTGCGCTCTTCAGAAGAGCTGAAGGTCTTCGATACCAATGAGGTGATTGAGTTCTTCAATAAACTGGTTTCAAGCTTCGATTTCGATGTTGAAATCGGCAAGGGCGAAACCATGAAATACATCCTGGCGCTGAAAGATCAGCCTGAGGCCGCTCAGCTGGCCTTACGTGTTGGTATTGCCGTTGCGAAAAGTGACGGTAACTTCGATCAGGACGAGAAACTGGCCTCCCGCGAGATCGCTATCGCGTTGGGCTTCGACCCGGCTGAATTTGGCCTCTGATCCACATCCCTAAGGGTAAAATATGGTTTCCACACACATCGGCTTCCCGACTGAAACGGTCATTGTTTTTATTGCGCTTTCAGTCGGTGCCATCTTTATTGACCTGTTTATGCACCGTGATGACAAGCCTATTTCGCTGAAGAGTGCGGCGCTCTGGTCCGTATTCTGGGTTGTGGTTGCGATGGCATTTGCCGGTTTCCTCTATATCCACCACGGTGCTGAGGTTGCCAGTCTGTTTGTCACGGGTTATGCGCTGGAGAAAGTGCTGTCGGTCGATAACCTGTTCGTCATGATGGCCATCTTCTCCTGGTTCGCCGTTCCGGATCGTTATCGCCACCGTGTTCTCTACTGGGGGATCATTGGTGCCATTGTCTTCAGGGGCATCTTTGTCGCCATCGGTACGAGCCTGCTGAGTCTGGGGCCGTATGTTGAAGTTGTCTTCGCTATTATCGTTGCCTGGACAGCGGTCATGATGCTTAAAAGCGGTGATGACGATGATGAAATTGAGGATTACTCCCAGCATCTGGCTTACCGCATGGTTAAACGCTTCTTCCCTATCTGGCCGAAGCTCAGAGGGCATGCCTTCCTGCTTAACCAGAAGGAAGTGGATGCTGAACTGGCGAAACCAGAAAACAGCGATGTCACCATTGGCCGTGGTAAAAAAGCGGCGCTGTATGCGACCCCGCTGTTCCTGTGTGTGGCTGTGGTTGAACTCTCGGACGTAATGTTCGCGTTTGACTCGGTACCGGCAATCATTGCCGTCAGTCGTGAACCGCTTATCGTCTATAGTGCCATGATGTTTGCTATCCTGGGCCTGCGTACTCTGTACTTTGTCCTTGAGGCACTGAAACAGTACCTGGTTCATCTGGAGAAGGCCGTTATCGTGCTGCTGTTCTTCATCGCGGCAAAACTCGGCCTGAATGCGACCGATCACATCTGGCATCATGGTTACAGCATCGCGGCAACAACCAGCCTGTATGTTGTACTGGGTGTACTGGCGCTGGGCATTCTCGCAAGCGTCATGTTCCCGGGCAAACCTGAATCTGAGGAAAAGGGGAGTTAATCCCCTTAAGTGTTAACCTGAACAATTACTAATCGAAGAGGTTATTTTATGAGTGTTTCTCTTTCCAAAGGCGGGAACGTCTCCCTAAGTAAAGCAGCTCCGTCAATGAAAAACGTCCTGGTGGGCCTTGGCTGGGATGCGCGTTCAACAGACGGTCAGGACTTTGACCTGGATGCTTCAGCATTCCTGCTGGCCTCAAACGGCAAAGTGCGCGGCGATTCAGATTTCATCTTCTATAACAACCTGACGTCATCCGACGGTTCCGTAACGCACACCGGCGATAACCGCACCGGTGAGGGCGATGGTGATGATGAATCGCTGAAAATTAAACTGGACGCCGTCCCGTCTGAAGTTGACAAGATCATCTTCGTTGTGACCATCCACGATGCTCAGGCTCGTCGCCAGAGCTTTGGTCAGGTATCCGGTGCGTTTATTCGTCTGGTTAATGACGATAACCAGACTGAAGTTGCTCGCTACGATCTGACCGAAGATGCGTCCACTGAGACTGCCATGCTGTTCGGCGAGCTGTATCGCCACAATGGTGAGTGGAAATTCCGCGCAGTAGGTCAGGGTTATGCTGGTGGTCTGGCATCTGTATGTGCTCAGTACGGCATTAACGCGTCCTGATCAAAAAGTAACTTTTCTACCCGGGGCTGTTAATGCAGCCCTCATTCAACTGTTTGCAGGAGCTAAAAATGGCAGTTTCTCTCGTAAAAGGCGGCAATGTATCTCTGACCAAAGAAGCACCAACCATGAATGTTGCTATGGTTGGCCTAGGCTGGGATGCCCGTGTAACCGATGGTCAGGGTTTTGACCTGGACGCTTCCGTGTTCGCAGTAGGCGAAGACGGTAAAGTGTTGTCAGATGCGCATTTCATTTTCTTCAATAACAAAACCAGCCCTGATGGCGCGGTAGAGCACCAGGGCGACAACCGTACCGGTGAAGGCGACGGCGACGATGAGCAGGTCAAAATCGATCTGACCAAAGTCTCAGCAGATATCAAAAAACTGGTGTTTGCCGTTACCATCTATGATGCAGAAGCGCGTAAACAAAACTTCGGCATGGTGAGCAACAGCTTCATGCGCGTTTACAACAACGACAACGGCACGGAAATTGCCCGTTTCGATCTGTCTGAAGATGCCTCAACCGAAACCGCTATGGTCTTCGGTGAACTGTATCGTCATGGCGCTGAGTGGAAGTTTAAAGCTGTCGGTCAGGGCTTTGCCGGTGGCCTGGCGGCTCTTGCCTCCCAGCACGGCGTTAACATCTAAAATAACGCTGAATCATACCCCGGCAATGCCGGGGTTTTTTTTGGTTGCGATCCGCTATCAGGAGGGGGGGGGCAGAAAGGGTTCGGGAATCTCAGAAAGCAGAGAGATGTTAATTCTGACGTGAGCCTTTTAAAGGCAGGAAACGGATTTTTCTCTGGTTGCTGGTTAAAGCCTGTATTCCGTGCCTTATATCAACAGCATGCCCCTCTGATATATGTTACGTTTGCGACTTATGAAGGCACGGGTTCTGGAAGATAAAATACCCGACCAATGGAAATTCCAATTCAACAGGTATAGAAACTTCAACGTGATGAAATATGGTGTCACACCATATATACGCCTCACCAGAAATCCAGCGTCCTGAACTAAGCCAGGGGAACCTATATAAACGCTGCGCTTTAAAATAATCAAAAATCAGGAGAGTTAATGTGAATCTACAATCCGGACAAAACATACCACTTCAGCAATCTGCGATCAGGCTGAATCTTCAGTACCCTACCAAATCCGGCTTTAAAGGCGAACCCGATACCTGCCTGTTCCTGCTTAATGCTCAGGGAAAGGTCAGCGGCGATTCTGACTTTATCTTTTACAATAATCTGTCTTCTCCTGAAGGGGCAGTAAAGCTCGTTACCGGTTCTCAGCAGTCCAGCATTGAGATAGCACTGGATCGTGTTCCTGCGAACATCAGTAAAATTGCAATCACAGTTGTCATTGATGGTGAAGATACCATCAGTGGGCTCAGTTCGTTGAGCATGCAGGCTCAAGGAATCGCTGAGTTCCAGGCTGAGACTCAGGGCCGCAGTGAGAAAGCAATTATCCTGGGTGAAGTATATCGGCACAATGGCGCCTGGAAGCTTCGTGCGCTCGGGCAGGGTTTCAACGGTGGTCTTGAGCCTCTGGCCATTAGCTATGGCGTTGATGTCGCACAGCCAGCTCCGCAGCCAGCAAAGCCTGCTCGTATCAGTCTGGAAAAGAAACTGGAAACCAGATCTCCGCGCCTTGTAAGCCTCGCTAAAAAAGCCTCGGTCAGTCTTACTAAAAATAAACTGGACACCCTTGAGGCAGCGGTTGCATTTGTACTTGACGCATCCGGCTCAATGAGTGGCCAGTTCAGTAAGGGTAACGTTCAGTCTGTGCTGGACCGCATCGCCGTTCTTGCCGCCCAGTTCGACGACGACGGTGAAATGGATGTCTGGGGATTTGGAGAGAAGCATAAGAAGTATCCAAACGTCACACTGGACAACCTGGACACATATATTCAGTCCATTCGCGGGGCTGGAAAGCGTTCAGCCTGGGAGAACCTGCCGGGCCTCGGAGGGACAAACAACGAGCCTCCTGTGATGGAAGAAATAGTCGACTACTTTAAGGACTCGAAAATCCCGGTGTATGTTGTATTTATTACCGATGGCGGGATCAGCAAGACCCGGGCGATTAAAGATGCAATCCGGCGTTCTGCCAACTACCCCATCTTCTGGAAGTTTGTCGGCCTGGGTGGTTCAAGCTACGGTATCCTCAAAAATCTGGATGACTTTACTGACCGCCGGGTTGATAACACCCACTTCTTTGCCATGGATGATTTCGGTTCGATTAGCGATGAAAAGTTATATGATAATCTACTGGAAGAATTCAGACCGTGGATCGATGAAACAAAAAGGTTAGGCATCCTTTAATACGCACAGTTTGAGCTTGGTTGAATGAGCTCTACAGCAGCTTAATACTGTAGAGCCTTTGTTCATTGGAAATCGTACAGGGAGGCGCATATGGACCGCATCAAGTACCTGAAATGGATAGCTGAAGAATCACCAAGTACGGCTCAGCAGCTGGTGGCCTGGTTAAACAGAGCAAGGCACTATACGCCCGACATGAAAGAGCATCAGGCAGGTGTACAGATTCAAGAAAAGGGGATTGTTGTAGGGCTTAGACAAAGTACTAATCGTTATCATGGAGATTGTCTGACCATACATGTGGTACGGCTTCCGGAAGAAATACAAAACAAGGGATGGTTTAAGTCTTTTCTGAAGCTTTGCTGTGAATCGAATCCCTGGTGCGATGTTGTAATAGAAGACGTGAAAAACCCATATTTATTAAGCTTTTGTAAGAAACTAAACTTTACTGTATTAGATGAATTTTACCCGAATACTTACATAGTAAACACAGATGCCATTATGAGTTTACCTATCCCACCCTTAGGGAGATACGAAACCTATCTTTATTAAACCTGCGAACCTTTACCGGTTGCGTGGGGAGCGGATGGACTTCGGCTAAAGAAAAATCACATCGTCTATTTTGACCAGAAAAAGCTAATCTGCTTGATGTAATGCAGAAACGCATTACATTAATATCTTCTCCCAACAATCACCTGAACAATTCCCTGATTGCTTTTCACCTCATACCAGTGCTGGCTCATAGTTAGTCCTTAAGCAAATTTGTTATCGGAATAAAGAACGAAGCCAGCCTCATCGAGGCGCATAACCTTCTTCCCTTAACGCCTGTTGTAATTTTTCAATTGCGCTTTTCATTACCCAGGCTTCTTCGTCACTCACAGCACAGCCACGAAGATCGCTCCAGCTCAGACGTTTAACTAATTGAGCAAGGGCCATAGTTTCATTCTCATCAAGCTGCAAACTCAGTGTCTCAATACCTTCCACTATCTAACCTCCCTTATACTGAAAAATGGCGCTTTATTTCTGACCAGATGCCGAAGCCTTGAATGCGGCCGGAACTGCCGTTGTTTCTACTTTACAGAAATGGAATTAAAAAGTGGTGGTGCTGGGCACGTTTCTTTTCCAGTCGGGGTTTAAGCCAGAGCCGAAACTCATTCAACTTCTCAGCAGCCAAAACCGCTTCAACGGGGAAAACTTTATATTTACCCTGCTGCTGAGGTTCACCCAACCATCGCCTGATGGCTCCGTCAGTCCATAAACGAGTCTCTTTGAGCCTGGTTACAGTGACCCATTTCCTGGACCATTCATCAAATTGTCGCTGGCGATCCCGATAACGTTGTTCTTCCTGCTGACGAAGCCAGTCACGATCAACAGCGAATTTTCGGTATCCAACAAAGAGCCCTTGTACTTTGGCCATGACAACATTCCGGTTTGCTTAGAACTGTTCAGACAGACATGTCAGGGATAAAGCTGAAGAAAAAGGTACAACGAAGAATAACCAAGACATAGGCCTGCCGGGTAAGTGGTGCGGTGCACAGGACTGTCGGAAAGTACGCTCAGAGAGGGTCGTTTAAGCATGATGCACCACCGCCAGCCAGCCTTAATAATGGTAATGTACCACTGGGTTACCAGACAGACCAGTAACGCATCAAACATAAAACTGTTTTTTAAAAAACGTCAGGAACGTAGCCTGACCTTTTAACCAGTGGTGTAAAAAACATACAGATTGCTCTGAGGTATGAGGTTCAGCAACTAGCCTTGTCGACGCAGAAACATTAAGTAATCAATAGCAGCTATCGCAAACAATGGTGAAAACCACCACGTGCTTTTCAACAAGCCAAGCGGCAGAAAGAGTACAGTTGCCATCGAATAAACAAAAACACGAACCATACCATCTGTAATAAACATAGGCTATTTGCAATCTGAGGTTGGATTGTAGATTTTAGTTAGAAATGGATCAAAGTCCGTTTTGTGCAAAACTTGGTTGACAACCCTCTTTTGGAAGATGTGCCGTTTCGTGCAAAAGTTGGTTGGAGGCCAAGATGGCAGAGTTCGTAGGTTCGGCTGCTTCGCAAGCTGATTTCATTTGGAAGAACGCGGAAGACCTGTGGGGGGGGATTTCAAGCATACCGACTTCGGCAAGATCATTTTGCCGTTTACTCTGCTGCGTCGATTGGAGTGCGCACTGGAGTCTACACGGGAAGCATCGCTCGATAGCCAACCAGCCACGATTGAGTTCTTAGAAGCAGAGTTCAGTGTTGATTTCGATGCGCTGCTATCTTGACCGCCAATCAGACCCGCATGGTTCAGGTTTGTGTATGAGAGTCCCCAAATGGCTGTAGTTCTAACCAAAGCCTTGATTGAAGCCGGCCGCGCCGGAAATAGTGGGTACAGAAAAGGCAGTTGCTTGCGCTGGGCGTAAGTTACCCGCCGAAAAGCGGCTGGATCGAACGACTGATCGGCACTGAGGTATCTGACGAGCAGTACGAACGCTTTCTGGGGCACAGCACGAGCAAGCAGGCTGAACAGATCCTACGCGGAGAGCAGCCAGCCAAGGGGCTTCAGTATGCAAAGCGAGCGAAGAAGCTCGCTTCTGAAAGAAAAGCCACAATTGATCTGGATAACGAGCACCTGTCTGAAATCGAAAAGTATCGGTAGCCCTAGACTTTTAGCCGCTGAAGATCTCTTAGATACCATTGGTGAAACTTGCTGAAGTCAGCCTTCTGTTTCTCTACCGTGCTGTTATAGATCGCATCACTGGTAACCGCACAAGCAGTCCAGCCAGCCTCATAGACGAAGCGAGTAGCTATCGGTGACTTCTTCGGGGTGCTATCCCAGCGGTTTTTGAGCCACCGCGCAAGCCCTTCATCAAGAGGGACCACCAGATTTAGCTGCTGTTTTGTGCGAGTGATACCGACATAAAACAGCCGACGTTCCTCCTCGATTTCCTCTTCGGCCGGAGGGGTGTTCATCGATGTGCGAACGCTGTAAACATCATCGGGTTTGCCGCCAGGAAATTCCTGCTCATTCAGCCCGATCAGTATTACGTTATCCCACTCCAGCCCCTTGGAACCATGCAGTGTGGAAAGGATGAAGGGATCGCAGTCAGTAGCAGCCTCGCCTGGATTCAAGATAAGGTTTAAAAACGTGCGGGAATCGATCTTACTGGAGTCAAGTAGCTCCCCGATCCTCACGACCCCTCGTTGCTGGTCGTTCGATCCAGTGCGAGTTACACCCTCAGAGCCAACACTATCAATGAAACCCTCCATACTCAGGCGTCGTAACACATCGATAGCAGGCGTTTCCTCTCCGTCTTTCTGGCAGATAGTGGCGAGCCTGCCCAGCCGATCTTTTTGGTATTGTGCGCCCTCGAATAACTGACCTAGAGCAGACCATAGGTCGGCGTGCGGAGCCATCAATCCACTGAGCGCCGCTTTGAATTGCCCTTTCTGCCATCTAAAACCAGCCTCCTTCAGAAAGCCGTAAACAATCGCTTGTTTGTTGGGATGGTTTTCCAGTAGCCGCAGATCGCCGTACACAGACAGCAAGACGCCAACTACCAGTATCCCGATTTCGGTGCGGGTGTGTAATGCGCTTGAACCATTGAGGTAGCGATAAGGTAGCCCACACAGGCGTAAAGCAATTTCCGCCTCAGCAAGGTTCGCCTTAGTGCGGGACAATATGGCTTGTGTTCCACTGCTCACCGAGAGGTTTGATAGCACCTTGGATAGGCAGTTATCAAAGTGCAATCTGACCTCTGTTTTGGGGGTGCTAGGATGACTGACACAAAGCTTGGTCAGCTTTGTAGAGTTGCGCCGAATTACCGAGTTAGCCATCAAGGAAAGCTCATGGCCAAATCTGAACGTGCATGACAGTTGAAACACCTTCGTATTCGGGTAGTGCCTTTCAAACAGTCCGCCGATAAAGTCTGGTCGAGCACCACGCCACTCATAAATACACTGGTTAACATCACCAACAGCCATAACCGACGTATCCGACTTAGATAGCAAGCGGGTCATGTCATGCTGTATCAGGTTAACGTCCTGATATTCATCAACAATGATGTGCTTGAAGTGGGCACCAAGGCTGCTGTCATTACGCAACAGTGCGACAGCCTCAATCAAACAGTCATCAAAGGTTCGCAGACTGTTTTCCTCCAGCAGCTCACAATAGCGGCCATAGGCGTGAATAAACTCCCGTTTGATGTTGCTGAACGTTGGATCATTGGCAGCATCAACAGGAGTTACGGCCGCCGCCCGGCAGCGAGCAATAAACAGCTCGAAGTTTTCAATTTCATTGGGGTCAATATAATTCGCCTCATGGTCAAAGCCATAGCGGTAGGCTTGCTTTACCAGTTGCTCATAGCGGTAGTCGCTTGGAGTAATGAGGTCTTTCTTCTTGATTATCTGTTGGCGTTCTCCGTAACCAACAATCTTTAAGGCCAAGCTGTGGAACGTGCGGATTTCTGGAATCACGCTCGACATCAGTGCCGTCTTCAAGTTCTCCGTGAAGCTCACCTGCGCCGACTTGTTGTACATCAGGATCAGAATGGAGCGAGGATCAGTTCCCGTCTTGACCAGCCGCTCAACGCGCTTTACAAGTGTGGTTGTTTTCCCGCTACCAGGTACGGCTTTTACCAACGCATGTCCGGTGTCATGGCTGACAATACTTTTCTGCTCCCAAGTCAGTCTTTTGGTCATGCCTTAACCTTGTAATTGGCGCACTGACGGGCCTCGGTGTAGGGAACGATCTTTGCCTTACTGTGACATTGCAGATAGCCATCCTCCCATCGGCCTGCTTGCTCGCACATAATGCAGTTGGGAAATAGTGAATGAGGATCGGCGTGACGGATAAAAGCTCGTAAGTTATCAGCCAGCTCAGCGGCCCCTAACGATCTAGGCCATGTGTTCACGTCAGAATTGATTGTTAAATCCACTTCAGCGAGCGGCATCGTTTGTTCGTTGAGTCGGCCGGAACCACTTAAACTCCAGACAGACATATCCACGTTACCTACTGAGCAGACGCCGCTACAGGTGTCCACAGATTGAAACGGGGGAAGCCAGTTGAATACTCTCAGGATCTTCTCCTTGATCGAGTAGGCCCCGGTAAGCAACATCTGAATATCAGAGGCAGATTGGACCTTAAACTCAAGAATCGGGATACCGGCTTCGATCTTGTCTTGAGAGCAGGGGTGTGTGACACAAATCTCTACGTAGCAACGCCTTTCGCCAGTCGTATCATACAACATCACGTCTGGTCGCAGCCCTGTGACCTTATCGTGTTTTTCCAGCTCTGCCTGATCGAAAAATTGAGTCAAGTTGTAGCGTGCAGGCACGGATTTTACGCACTGACGTGCTTCGTCTCTAACCAAGGCTAAACGAGAACCATTACAGGCAACCCGGCGCTCCAGCTCAAGGCTAATAGGCATTTCACGGCTGAGAGCTTGTTGGTAGCGATAGAAGAATGCTTCTTTGCCGCACTTGTGAAGATAGGTTTCAAGGGCACAGCATTCTTCCGAATGGCGAAAGTGCTTAGCGTTGAACTCGCCCATTACCGGGGTCAGGGGGCTCTTACAACCTGGGCAGGTGTAAGTATGTGAGCGCAGGGCAGCGCCAATGTGCGTGAGGGTGCCCTCGCCGTCTAGCGCGTAAGCGTATTGTATTGAGCTGGATTGAGTTGTCATGACTGCGTATCCTCCCAAAAAAATCCAGCTAAGAACAGACCTTACGGCAGGCAAATGGTAAGTAGTGCTTCTTGAAGCAGTCGAGTGTACAGCGGCTCAGTGAAAAAGCTAATCGCCCGCTCAACAACCTAGTGATACTGGTGCAGATTCGACAATGAGTTAATGCCCGGAGAGCATCTGCAAGACTTCTAGCTGGAAGGCATTCCAACCAGCCCTCGCTTCTGAAAAGCCGTCAGGAAACGGTAAAATCCAACCAAGTGAGCAACTTCACTTGATCAAAGATCTAAGGCTAGAATGATGGAATTCCAACCTTAGTTTGCAAATAGCCTAAACATATAACTTCCTCTGAGGATTTAAAAGAATTCTCAGATGTCTTGAAAGCTACTTTTTAAACTTTCTCATTCTGAGAAGCATATTTAATTTTGCTGCGTCTGCTCGTGCTGCTGCTACAGAAAGGGCTTTATGCAGTGAAACTACCACGACAAACAAACAGAACATCGACCAGAATCCATCCATTTCGTTTACCTAATCGTTGAGGTTTTTATTCGGGATATCTGGCTAAATAGGACTACACAGATACCCAGTTAAACCCCCCGCTTACATAACACTCCGGTTCCTCACCAGACGTTTTATTCTATCGCGGTCTGTGGTTATCAGAAGCTGCATAAACCGGTTATTTAGTCCGTTACGCGAAAATTATTGAGGATCCGGGCTGTTAAACTGTTCTTCCTCTTTCGCTTCCGGAGAAAAGGGGAGGTGTCACCCTGCGGCCGGGTAGTGAAAGGGATTTGACGTAATTCAGGCGAAGGGCGAACAAGACCGCAAAGGACGCCCGGGCGACCGGATACCTGCCGGGTTGTGCGAAGTAAAAACCGGAAGCAGTGATAACACAAACAGGCCCCTACAGCGTAAGGATTGTGATGGACGATAAAGAGCAATTTACGAATCTTGTGGCAAAGCATGCCTCCGGACTCACCGAAGAGCAGCTGGCCGGTTACGATGCCTGTTCCCTGGATGGTGAATGCGTCACGCCTTCATACGAGGTTTTCCGGGGGTATCGTACCCGCCATACCCTGGATGAATTTCTGGAGATGGCCATATCGCTGAATGCCATCCACCCGGATGAATATTTAACGGATATGCTGCTTAAGCCTCATGAGGTGATCGGCGCTCTGGCCGATGAAGGCGACCAGCTGAACAACGCCACCCCGGTTTATTTCTTCCCGGATACCGGCGTCTATGCAGCGGCCGTCAGTGAAACCCGGGTGCTCGATGCCTGGCTTTGCTGGCCATGCTACCCGGCGAACTGGTAACGCGGCCGTTGGAATTGCACCGGCAGGATACGAATTTAACCGACCCCGTGGCGGGAAGGTTATCACAATTGCATGTCCTCATCCCTCAAGCCCCCTGCCAGGCCCTAACGTGCTGTCAGGCTTCGCCTGATTCCCGATCTGCGCCGGTACTTCAGCCGATAACTTTTTGTTTTCTTTTTATTTTCTCCCCATTTCCTCAAAGTTCGCGGGCGGCGTGGACAGGGCACCATTGCCGCATGTGGGGTCTTAATAAGGGCAGGGTGGTCAGGTTTGCTCGATGCCGGGGGTAGGCCCTACCCTTTATGGGATGAGGACATGCAATTCACTAAATTAATCGACAGCACCGGTGGTGACTTATCTGTAACGGGTCAGTTTTGATACGGGGAATGTTTCAGGGTTAAGATCTGGAATCATAAAAATATACGCTCCCGTTCAGGACATACGACTTGAAATGGATAATGCCATTAAAGGAATTCCAGCCTTTCGTCGATAACAGTTTCTGACCATCGCCATAACCATGTCATGGAGGAGACTAACCGTGTTTCAGAGGTGAGCTGGTGCCTGGCAAAACATACAAACTCAAATATCAGGAAGCGAGTTTAGTTGTTTATAACATGCAGCCGTGTAACTGATTAGGTACCGGCAAAAGGAGGAAATAATGTTTGAAAACTACGTTTGTAAAATCTATGTAAGCAATGATCCTCATTTTAGTAGCCATCTCGAAGCAACTGCGTTTGGTTTCGATAATGGTCAGCAGCAAAAGATTCTCACCGCAGCCCATGTTGTTACCAATGCTCTTGGAAAAATTTATCCCGTCAGCAATACACTTAAACTTTACGTCAAATTTCTTAACCATCAAGGACTGGTGAACGAAGAGCCTGTTCTAGTCGATTTCATTCTCAATGAGGCTAATGACAGGGCAGACTTTAAAGACGGCATTCCGTTTGTTGACAGTGCAGAAATCGTATTACCAGCTGGAATACAACAGCCTGTAAGTAGTTACTTTAAGGTCCTGGCTCCCGCAGCTGGCATGGGTACATTGGGTGTCGGATATCCAATGAATGAGACAACAATTTCGACATTCCCTGGTGAAGTTTCAGGCATTTGGCCTTTAAATTGCTCAAATCATTCTCCCCAACATCTCACAACTCGCTTTGTAATAGCACATTTCAACACCGATGGTTGCTCTGGTGGACCCTATGTCGTCTCCGAGAATGACGAGCATTTTGTCATTGGAAGTCTGGTTGGAATAATGTCTGGAACCTGCCCAGATTCAAATCCACACATGTCTGTTCAGTCCGCTACTGATTTTTAGCAAAGTCAGTTCCAAAATGACGCTGGCACGATAGTTATTTTGGGTCTGCCCGATATGGCGTCTGCCCTTACTAACAGCAACAGCATTGAAACTGACAAACATGAACTCGAAAGTGCCACAATAGTAAGTCATGATTTCTTCATCACTTTTATGGTGCTCTTTTTCACCTATCACACAGCAAGTTATGAATACGAGGCCTGTAATGGACGCTACCGAAACTGAAGAGCTCGAAAAAATTCGCAAGAAGGCAATGGATGAAGTTACAAGTGCTCTTCAGGCGCTTGAAAATAAGTTCCCGGGTATTACTGAGGGCGCAGCAGCTTTGGCGGGGTCAGGCGTAGGCGCAGCGGCTTCCTTCGGTGCTCTCTATACGCTTGGTACAACGGGAGTGTCAGCAGCAGGCATAACCTCCGGGCTCGCTACAGCAGGGTCTATCGTCGGTGGCGGTATGGTTGCAGGCATTGCGGTATTGGCCGCACCTGTAGCTGTGTTAGGGATTGGCGGGTACGCGATAGTGAAACACAAAAAAAATGCGAAACTGACAGCCGCCCTTAGTCAGGCCATCCAAAAGCTCTACGAAGTTCAGGAAAGGTTGATGTCGAATGCGGAATATTTTAAGGCAGAAATTGCTGGCATCAAGGCAACAATCGACATGCTTACTAAGAAAGCTCCAAAAGGTAGCCTGGTCGCGGTGAGGTAAACACATGAGTCAGTCTCCTTATGATGATGAGTTCAGGGCCATCCGTTATATTCAGCTCCGTGGTCAGGATATCGCGAACGCTCACGAGACAATTAACAGTGATATAGAGAGCCTTAAGGCACAGTTGACCGGGCTAATCAGCGGCACTGAACTTGATGAAGCGGAGCATCTGGCGCTTAAAGAACATCATCTGCGAGAAATGACCCCTTCAGATACTGCCATGCATTCTACTGGTCTCAAGACTATATATAGCGAGGCTAACCAGCGTGTATGCGGTGATATTGGACTGGCCACAATACTCTCCACGGATGACTTGGCTGTTGTAGATGCCCGGATCCAGAATCATATTAAAGAATTTAATGATCGCTACGCACTCGACGCCTGGGATTATGCTATTGCCTGCGGATGCGGGCTCATAGCATCCATGCTGGATTTACTTTGCGTCAGAGCCCCGCCAAAACCTACGGTGAGCTTTACGGCAGAAGTGGATGGTATTTTCAATAAACAGGTGCAGAAAGCCTTCAATGCCATTTTGCCGGAGGACCTGAGTACAAAACTCTCAGATTTGTTCCCTATAGGGGCACCAGACAGTTCGATCAGCAGCGATTTAGTGGGTGCGGCCGGTGGCGTTTTGTCTCCCACAAATCACCGCTTAAGAGCTTTGTCACACGATCCCGTACTGGGCATTATTTTCGGTATAAAGGATATGCTGAACGGGACCTGTACGGTGGTTCAGAATGGACAGATCGTGGTTTATCCTTCCAGTAAAGGCGTTACAGACGAAACCAATATTTTCAGGCTCATCGCCAGAATGTTTGGACACCTGGCATCGGATGTTAATGCCCCCTCAGCAAAAGGAAACCGTGGCATGGGGTTACCGGCTCCTTTTATGGGGCTACTTCGTATGCTTGAGGGGATCCCTGTGGGGAGTTCTAACTTCGGCAAACAAATAGAGTACATGTATGTCAACGGGTATGACTTTCGTCAGTTTATCGTGACAAGTATTCCGATGAGCATAATGGAAGTTTTGATGCGGGTTTTCTATGTGGCGAAACAGGTATCGCTGGGAAAAGGAGCTTTTGGGGAGACCTTACTGGATACCATGCCGTTGCGGCTAAATCCACGCTTCCGGATGATGCTTGCCCTGGGTTATGGAACTTCCAGTGCTGTTAACGCAGGTAAAATGTATATCACCGGCAATATTCTCAATGCGAATTACGCCTCCTGGATGGGGTTGGCCTGGAATGGTTTTCACTCACTCAAGTGGTCCCTTTATCAGCGACACTTAAAGCTTTGGGCCGGTATTGAAAAGGCAGAACTGGAACGGCTTCAGAACAATATAGACAGCATCGAGGCATTGACCATCATAGCAGGAAACTTGCCAGTCAAGTAACATTCACCGGAGCACCTCCGGAACCCCATAGCCCACCAGCTGCTAAAAATGTCTGCCTTTGCTTTTAATACTCTCTCTGCCTCCTCCCCGAGGCAGAGAGTAGCTCGTAGTTATTTATACAGCTCACAACAGGGCCATAAGATACTCCGCTTCTCGTTTACCGATGATCCTGATCTGTCAGCTCTCTTACCGGATGCTGTACGAGCGTAACGGCTTATTATTGATAGTTCTCTCATATCAAACCTCATAAAGATTTATGCTGCCACTTAGTAACAGCCTAAAGGTTGTACTCTCTATTTAACAGCTTTTAGGCTGTTAATTTGATATTACAGCTTTTAGGGTGTATGTTTAGAAAACAGCGTACAAGGTGTATCAGAGGAACTACTGAGGCCAGCTTATGATCAATAATGATTACCCGTTAAACACGCTCAACCAGTTGCGTCCCTTGCTCATTGGTTTTCGCAAGGCGAATGGCCTGACGCAAAAAGACCTGTCCGAAAGGTTAGGGGTCACTCAACAGACATACTCACGTCTGGAAGCCAACCCTGCCAGTGCGAGCATTGAACGGCTATTCAAGGTGTTTTCTATCCTGGGCGTAAAAATCAGCTTCTCCTCGACAACCGCCTCTTCAGAGGGGAAGCAGACGGAAGAAATGCTTAAATCAAACTCACCTGCACGACAGGAGAAATGGTAACGATATGAGCCGGAAACAGCAGCGTCTGGCAATCTGGATGAACGGAATCAAAGTCGGATACTGGGAAAAAAGTAAAGGGGTAGACAGCTTACAATACCTTCCTGACTGGAGTGCAGACGAACAGGGAAGGCCGCTGTCATTGTCCCTTCCTTTTACTCCCGGGAACCAGGTCTGGCGTGGAAATGTGGTACGTGACTATTTTGATAATTTACTCCCGGACAGCGAAGGCATACGCAGACGTCTGGCAATGCGTTACAAGGCCGATAGCCTGGAGCCTTTTGATCTTCTGACGGAGCTGGGAAAAGACTGCGTGGGCGCGATACAGCTGCTTCATGACGGAGATGAACCCACAGATTTATATTCCGTGAAGTATCACCCGCTTACTGAATCAGAAATTGCGGCAACTTTGCGTAATACCACGGAGACATTGCTACCGGGCAGGCCAGAAGATAACGACGACTTACGTTTATCTATTGCCGGTGCTCAGGAGAAAACAGCCCTACTGTGGCATGAAGATCGGTGGTGTATGCCGGAGGGTAATACACCAACGACGCATATATTCAAGCTACCGCTCGGACTTGTGGGGAACATGAAAGCCGACATGCGCTCGTCGGTTGAAAATGAATGGCTCTGCTCGGTACTTCTCGAACAGTACGGGCTCCCCGTGGCAAGAACGCAGATTGCTCACTTTGAAGATCAGAAAGCGCTGGTGGTAGAACGTTTTGACCGAAAATGGTCAGGAAACGGACAATGGATCATTCGTTTACCCCAGGAGGATATGTGTCAGGCCCTGGGCATTTCGCCATTACGAAAATATCAGGCGGACGGCGGGCCAGGTATATCGGAAATTATGGAAGTTCTGAGTAATTCAGACCGTGCTGAGCGTGACAAAGCGCAGTTTTTTATGACGCAGATAGTTTTCTGGATGATGGCCGCAACAGATGGCCACGCTAAAAATTTCAGTATTTCTATTGGGCCACAGGGACGTTATCACCTTACACCACTCTATGATGTGTTGTCGGCATGGCCGGTGATCGGTCATGGGAACAATCAGATATCCTGGCAGAAGTGCAAACTGGCGATGGCCGTACGTGGCAGTAGCAACTATTACCAGATATATCGAATACAACGACGCCACTGGATCAGGCATGGTGAGATAACCGGCCTGAGTAAACAGCAGACAGAGGCGATGATAGAGGAAATCATCGCCAGAACCCCGGGTGTCATTGAACGTGTTAGCGGGCTTCTTCCGGACCAGTTCCCCCAGCAGCTTGCGGAAAGTATTTTTGATGGAATGAGGCAGCAATGCAGGCGCCTGGCTGAGAAATGACAGCCGCAATTTATAGTGTGCATGTTTTCAGAATAGCTGATGTAAGCGTGAGGATTCAGTATGACTGAAGAACAAAAAAGAATAGAGCGGGCTATTGAGTTGGCTTGTCGTTACGGCGGAACCGATGAAATGCATCATCTGCAATGGGTCGTGGATCAGATGGTAAGAGAACTTGCTGGAGAACGTTATGCACAGATTGTAGCAGATGCCACCAGCGGAGAAGATGGGCCTGATACTTACAAATGGAGTGTTGGGATCGCGCCTTAGCATCTGTCAGTCTGGGGATGAAAACGTACTTAACATCCAGCGAATTCCCAGACTTCACATTAAGACTAGAGTAACGGCCGCAATCACGTGAGAGAAAAAAATGGCAATTTTAGCAATCATTGCAGTTATCGCCCTGGGTGGGTACGCCTGCGGGTTTATTAAAGCCCGTGAGCTGAGCGCTTTGCGTAAAGAAATGAAACTATACGTGGATCGCATGGAAGCGGCGGAGCTGGACTTACACGCAATCAGAAGTGTAGCGGAGCACCGGTTGCACGGTGCAGGTAAACAGTTTGCCGACCTTTACAGCCGTATCGACGGTGCAACTGTGACGCTGACACCCGAAGATCAGCTGTTACTGGCAACGATGCCATTTAATATTCAGGATGTAGAAGACATCGTAAACGAGCGCGGTCCAAAGACAATTAGCGGCCGTCCATTCTGGGAAGTTGAGCCAGGCCCGCATGACTATGAATATGGCCCGCAATATCCGTATTTCCCAGACCAGCGCTAGGAAGAGATCAAGATGAGAGAGCCAAGACCCCGCCATACCTTGCAGGTCATTCGAGTGCCTTCTCTGGAGGTTCAGGATCTGGGGCTGACCAGCTTTGATAGCTGGCTTGACGAGAACGGTTATGACAAAACGAATGCCAGAAATAACCGTACCATCTGGGCGAGAGAAGGCGGATGGCATCTGAAACGTTGCAGAAATCTGGAAACTGGCACGGACGATTTCTGGTTTATCGCTTTCGATGGTAAAGGCGGAAAGATATACCCGCTGAAAACCCAAAGAGACTACCGGGCTGCATATCGTAAGCTGGAAGCAGAAGGTTATGCACCTGCGGTCATCGAGCAAATGACCACAGGCGCAGCATATAACCTGGCCTATCCACGTTCCACCCTAAAACAAGCTGAGACGGCCACCAGCGAACCAAAGCGGAAACCTGACGTAGATGGGGTCGTCTCAGAAAACGGAATCTATGGTCACTCCCGTTTTTGCAACACCGATTTTGACGACAAGTTGGCTTGCTTGAATCTATCCGGCGTCTGAATGGGATTTTATTCCCGCGCCTCGATGAGTTCCGCGCCTGATGAACCTCCAGAAAATATACGGCTTCAATGAGCCTTTCCGTTTTACAGGTTCCTCAACAGGCCGGTGGGCCGTTAGTATCATCAATATCAGTATTCGCAAAACCAGATCAGTGATTCTTTAAACCGGTGTATTTCTGCCGTTATGCTACATAAGTTTGCTGTCGTGCCGTTAGGGCCCAGGCTATTCTGGCCAGCTTGTTTGCCAGAGCACAAGTGACGACAAAGTTGCTTTTCCGACACAACAACTCCCTGACCCAGTCGGCCAACTTGCCAGACTGGTGTTCCAGTTTTTGTATGAATACCCTGGCACACTGAACCAACAAAGTTCGGATCTTTTTGTTGCCCCGCTTGCTAATCCCTAACAATGTCGTCCGACCTCCCGTGCTGTACTGTCGGGGTACCAGCCCTGTTGCCGCCGCAAAGTCACGGCTGCTGGCGTACTGCTTCCCGTCGCCAATCTCAGTTGAAATAGTACTCGCTGTCAGTGTTCCGACGCAGGGAATGCTCAGCAAGCGCTGTCCAACCTCATCTTCGTCCAACTTTCGTTTCAACTGGGATTCCAAATCTTTAATCTGCTCAACAAGATAGTGATAATGCTGTTGTAATTTCAGCAATAACTGGCTGAGGTAAAGAGGCAAACTATTATCCTCAAGAATGGTACTCAGTCGGCTAATAACGGCAGCTCCTCGGGGAACGCTAATGCCAAATTCCAGCAGAAAAGCATGCATTTGATTGGTTGTTTTTACCTTATCCTGAACCAGGGATTCACGGACACGATGCAGAGCCCGCATTGCCTGCTGAGATTCCGTTCTGGGCTGCACAAAACGCATAGACGGACGCGATGCAGCTTCACAAATAGCTTCGGCGTCGACAAAGTCGTTTTTATTGCTTTTAACGAACGGGCGGACAAATTGTGGTGATATCAGCTTTGGGGAATGCCCCAACTCTTCCAACTTGCGTGCCATAAAGTGAGAACCGCCACAGGCTTCCATTGCGATGGTTGTAGCGGGGCATGTCGCCAAAAATTCGATCAACTTTGGCCGGGTAAATTTTTTACGGTAAACAGCCTTCCCGCGACGATCCTGGCAATGAATATGGAAAGAGTTTTTACCCAGATCGATACCAATGAGCGCAATGTTTTCCATGATAGTTCTCCGAATGAAAGCCTGTCCTCAGCATAGTACCGGGAAGGAGGGAGTGACCATCTCATTAAATAAAGCACGCTAAGCCCTTACTTACCCAGATGTTTGACTGTTCGTGGCACTTTCACCATGGCAATTGCCCAACCCTTGCAAAATGCCGCACGCCTCTACAGATCGAGAGCCAGAACACTTCTCGCGCAAATCAACCAAGTGCCGTTTTAACTGCAACAGCGCGGACACACGCATTTCCACCTGTTGAATATGGGCCTCCAGCAGCGTGATGACCTCCCCACAGTCCTGCATCGGGTTGTCTCGCAGACCCAGCAATGCGCGAATCTCGCTCAACGTCATGTCGAGCGAACGGCAATGACGGATGAATTGCAAGCGCTCAATGTGCGCCTCACCGTACAACCGAAAGTTGCCACCGCTTCGCGCTGGCTTTGGCAGTAGCCCTTCCTTCTCGTAGTAGCGGATGGTCACGACCTCGCACCCAGAGCGCTTGGCGAGGTCGCCAATTCTGATTTCCATGCATCAATCTCCAATTATCACTTGACTCTATAGTGACTATAGAGATTTTAATGGAGGCTGAATAGAAGATTTTCAGGAGTTACTCATGAGCGAATGCGCTTCAAAGGGGTGTGGCTGCACGACTGAGCCGATCATCCAACCCACGGCACCGGCCCCGCTGGCAACCGGATCGGCTCAAGCGGTGTACCGCATCGAGAACATGGATTGCCCGACCGAAGAGGCGCTGATCCGAAGCAAACTGGCCGGTCTGGCGGGGGTGGCGGGTCTTGAATTCAACCTGATGCAACGTACCTTGACCGTGCGACACGAATTGCCTTCGTTGTCTCCCGTCGAGCAGGCGCTGAAGGCCATCGGCATGCAAGCTGTGCGCATGGATCAGGCGTCGGCCGAGCAGACGACCAAGCTGTCCATTGCCAAGATGGATTGCCCGACCGAAGAGACGTTGATCCGCAACAAGCTCGGCACCGTGGCCGGTGTTGCTGATCTCGATTTCAACCTGATGCAGCGCACGCTGTCGGTACGCCATGCGAACCAGGTTCTGCCAGACGTGCTCGTGGCACTGCAAGCGCTTGGATTCGAGGCGCAGGTCGTGGACACGGCAGAGGTCGCATCTCCATCCGCCGCCCCTGTGACCACGCCGACCAACTGGTGGCCGCTGGGCATCTCCTTGGTCACTGCATCGGCGGCCGAGGCGGTCTACTGGCTCCACAACGGCAATCACTGGTCGGTTGTCGTTCTGGCGCTTGTCGCGGTCTTCACGGGTGGCCTCTCCACCTACAAGAAGGGGTGGATCGCGCTCAAGAACCGTAATCTCAACATGAACGCCCTCATGTCGATTGCGGTCACGGGTGCCATGTTGATCGGCCACTGGCCCGAAGCGGCAATGGTGATGGTACTGTTCGCGCTGGCCGAGGTAATCGAAGCCAAATCGCTGGATCGCGCTCGTAACGCTATCCGTGGCCTGCTCGACCTGACCCCGGAACAGGCCACGGTACAGCAGGCTGACGGCACATGGCGCGAGGTGGGCGCCAAGCAAATCACCATCGGCGCCCGCGTCCGGGTCAAACCAGGTGAGCGCATCGCCCTTGATGGTGAGGTGCTGGAAGGCCGCTCTGCCGTCAACCAAGCCCCGATCACGGGTGAAAGCCTCCCGGTCGAAAAATCCCCCGGTGATTCGGTGTTCGCTGGCACGATCAACGAATCCGGCTCGTTCGAGTACCGCGTCACCGCCTTGGCCAACAACTCCACTTTGGCCCGGATCATTCACGCGGTAGAGGCTGCGCAAGGTAGTCGTGCGCCGACTCAGCGTTTTGTCGATCAGTTCGCCCGCTGGTACACCCCCGTTGTATTCGGCGTTGCCATCGCCGTCGCGTTGTTGCCGCCGCTGTTCATGGGTGCGGCATGGCTCGACTGGATCTACCGTGCATTGGTTCTGCTGGTGGTCGCCTGCCCGTGC
Source organism: Enterobacter cloacae complex sp. 6730903 (assembly GCF_048283985.1). Taxonomy (NCBI): domain Bacteria; kingdom Pseudomonadati; phylum Pseudomonadota; class Gammaproteobacteria; order Enterobacterales; family Enterobacteriaceae; genus Enterobacter; species Enterobacter cloacae complex sp. 6730903. The sequence continues at coordinate 45,094 of NZ_JBLVXX010000021.1, forward strand.
GCACTGGTGATCTCTACACCGGTCAGCATCGTCAGCGGCCTGGCCGCCGCCGCCCGCCACGGCATTCTCATCAAAGGTGGCGTCTATCTGGAAGAAGGCCGCAAGCTGCGCTGGCTGGCTCTGGACAAGACCGGCACGATCACGCACGGCAAGCCCGCACAGACCGACTTTGTCACATGGGGCAATGCACTCGCCTCGGACAGCCGCAGCATCGCTGCCAGTCTGGCGGCCCGCTCGGACCATCCTGTATCCAAGGCGGTGGCACAGGCCGCGCAGACGGACGGGGTTGCCTTGCTCGACGTGGCCGAATTCAACGCGCTGCCCGGTCGGGGTGTGCAAGGCCAAATCAACGGTGCGACCTACCATCTGGGCAACCACCGGATGCTCGAAGAGCTGGGGCAGTGCACACCAGAGCTGGAGCAGCGCATCGCTGCGCTGGAAACCGCTGGCAAGACCGTCGTGATGCTGGTGGGCGCAAAAGGGGTACATGGCTTATTCGCCGTTGCGGACACCATCAAGGACAGCAGCAAGAGAGCCATCGCCGAGCTGCATGCTCTGGGCATCAACACCGTGATGTTGACCGGCGATAACCCCCACACGGCACAGGCCATCGCCGCACAAGCCGGCATTGACCGCGCGCAAGGCAACCAACTGCCCGACGACAAACTGCGCGAAGTGGAGCAATTGTCCAGAAACGGCAAGGTTGGCATGGTCGGTGATGGCATCAACGACGCACCGGCCTTGGCGCGTGCGGACATTGGCTTTGCAATGGGAGCGGCGGGCACAGATACCGCTATTGAAACCGCCGACGTGGCCCTGATGGACGATGACCTGCGCAAGATTCCGACCTTCGTGCGCCTGTCGCGTGCGACAGCACAGGTGCTGATGCAAAACATTGTGCTGGCCCTTGGCATCAAGGCGGTATTTTTGGTGCTCACCTTCACGGGTCACGCGACCATGTGGATGGCTGTGTTCGCCGATATGGGTGCCAGCTTGCTTGTTGTCGGCAACGGCTTGAGGTTGTTGCGCCGATGAGCTGGAAACTCTTTCTCTATGACTGGGGTGGCCTGAACATCGCGTTGTTTCAAGCCATCAACACAGGCACGCCCGCCACGCTGAAACCACTGGCATGGTTCTTTGGCCTCGTGGGAAGTTACTGGACAGCGCCGCTGATGCTGTTGGGTCTGTGGTGGTGGTCGAAATCGGCTACAAACCCGGCGCGTGGTACGGCCGTTCGGCATCGCCTTATTGGTTTTAGCGCGGCCTTCTTGCTGGCGTTATTGGTCGCCACCGCCTTGAAGCTATGGTTCGACTTTCCACGCCCGCCTGCCGTCCTTGGCGACCTGGCGCGCGTCATCGGGGACAAAGAGCTTCACTACAGCCTGCCCAGCGGGCATGCCACCTATGCCGCGATGGTGGTCGGTGCGCTCTGGCCTTTGATGGGCCGCCGTGGTCGTCTCAGTTTAATGCTGTACGCCACATTGGTCGGCTGGTCGCGCATCGCGGCCGGAATGCACTTTCCGGCCGATGTGTTGGCGGGGTGGACGCTGGGATGGAGCTGCACGGCACTCGCCGGGTGGTTGCTGCCGTTGGCCGCCCCTGTGTGGCAATCGGCCCGCCGCACATCGGCTTGGGTCTGGTTCACCGTGGCCGCCAGTGCTGTCATGACCGATCAGCTCACGAAGTTCGCCATCATCCGCACGTTTGCCTACGGTGAGCAAGTCGAAATCACCCCGTTTTTCAACCTCGTTCATGTCCTGAATCCGGGTGCGGCATTCAGCTTTTTGGCGAACGCTGGTGGCTGGCAACGTTACTTTTTCATCACGCTGGGTCTGGCTGTTTCTGCTTGGCTGGGGCGCATGCTGTGCCAGCAACGGCCACGTCTCGAAGCGATGGGCTACAGCCTGATCCTCGGCGGTGCGCTGGGCAATGTCGCGGATCGTGTGCTGCGTGGACAGGTTGTTGATTTCCTTGACTTCCATTGGCGACTTGCGCACTGGCCCGCCTTCAACCTCGCTGATGTGGCGATAACTATCGGAGCGCTCTGCCTGTTCTTGACGGTTGTACCGAAAAGCAGTAAAGGCACAGAGGCCGAGGTGTCCGGTTAAGCTATGCCTCAATCTGACGGCTGCGAACCGCCAGGGACAGGCGCAATGTCAGATTCTGTCGCGGCCTTGGCGCGTGCCTGGAAGCGTTCATAGCAATCCAGCCCGCAGAAATGTTCGACGTATTCCGCGCCTTCCGGGGTGAAGGCGGCATCGAGCGGAATTTCTTTGCAGCATACGCAGCAGGTGGTGCAACTGGCAGTGTTCGGGGCGTTTGCGTTCATGGTGGTACTCCTCCAGATTGGTAGCGAAGCTCAAAGCTGCCCACTCTCGGCTGGCTGGGAAGCGGTCATGATCTTCCCTTGAAGGCCCGCAGCAGCCGCGTCACAGACAGGACAAACAAGCCGGTCAGCGTGAGGGCTGCAATACCCCAGTGCTCCCCGATGAACGCGCCGGCCGTCGTGCCGGCTAGCACAATGGCGAGAATCGGCAAATGGCAGGGACAGGTGAGCACGGCCAGCGCGCCCCACAAGTAGCCGGTGATCGGTTTGTGCGTCTCAGACGGCAAGTGCTCTGGGCTGTTCATGGCAGACTCTCCGCGTGCTGTGCCGGTTCGGTTGGCATGGCGGCCAGTTGCATTTCGAGGCTGGCCAGGGCCTCGCGCCGACGCTCGACGAGTTGCCGCAACACGGCAAGCTGCGCAGACGCACCGTCACCGTCCGCAGCATCCAGCGCCCGGCACAGCCGCGCCAGTGCGTCCAGGCCGATACCCGCTTCGAAGGCAGCCCGTACAAAGCGCAGCCGTTGCAACGCGGTGTCATCGAACAAGCCGTAGCCGCCCGTGGTGTACGCGACCGGCCGTAGCAATCCGCGCAGCAGGTAGTCGCGCACGATATGCACGCTCACCCCGGCATCAAGGGCCAGCCGGGACACTGTGTAGGCGCTCATTGAACACCTCCTTTTCCTCATCCGGCGCAGCACGAAAGCTGCTTCACGTCCTTGCTGAAGGTCTGCGCCGCGAGCTTCAGCCCTTCGACCATGGTCAGGTAGGGGAACAATTGGTCGGCCAGTTCCTGCACGGTCATACGGTTGCGAATGGCGAGCACCGCCGTCTGGATCAGTTCACCCGCTTCCGGGGCCACCGCTTGCACGCCGATGAGCCGTCCGCTACCTTCCTCGATGACCAGCTTGATGAAGCCGCGTGTGTCGAAGTTGGCAAGCGCACGCGGCACGTTATCCAGTGTTAGCAGGCGACTGTCGGTCTCGATCCCGTCGTGATGTGCTTCCGCCTCGCTGTAGCCCACGGTGGCGACCTGCGGGTCGGTGAACACCACGGCCGGCATTGCGGTCAGGTCCAGGGCCGCATCGCCGCCAGTCATGTTGATCGCCGCACGAGTGCCGGCCGCTGCCGCCACATAGACGAACTGCGGCTGGTCGGTGCAGTCGCCGGCCGCGTAGATGTTCGGGCTACTGGTGCGCATGCCCTTGTCGATGACGATGGCCCCCTGCGCATTGACGGCTACCCCCGCCGCTTCCAATGCCAGGCTGCGCGTGTTCGGTGTCCGGCCGGTGGCGACCAGCAGCTTGTCGGCGCGCAATTCACCGTGCGTGGTGGTCAGCACGAATTCACCGTCCATATGGGCGACCTGGCTGGCTTGCGTGTGCTCCAGCACCTCGATGCCCTCGGCACGGAAAGCGGCTGTCACCGCCTCGCCGATGGCCGGGTCTTCACGGAAGAACAAGGTATTGCGCGCCAGGGCCGTGACCTTGCTGCCCAGCCGGGCAAAGGCTTGCGCCAGCTCCAGCGCCACCACCGACGAGCCGATTACGGCAAGGCGTTCGGGAATGGTGTCGCTCGCCAGGGCCTCGGTGGAAGTCCAGTAGGGTGACTCTTTCAAGCCCGGAATCGGCGGGACCGCCGGGCTGGCACCCGTGGCGACCAGGCAGCGGTCGAACATCACGACGCGCTCGCCACCCTCGTTCAAACTAACGATAAGGCTCTGGTCGTCCTTGAAACGCGCTTCACCGTGCAGAACGGTGATGGCTGAATTGCCGTCCAGGATGCCTTCGTACTTGGCATGACGGAGTTCTTCGACACGGGCCTGCTGCTGGGCCAGCAGCCGCTCGCGCAAGATCGTCGGCGGTGTGGGTGGCATGCCGCCGTCGAATGGGCTTTCCCGGCGCAGATGGGCGATGTGGGCGGCGCGGATCATGATCTTGGACGGCACACAACCGACGTTGACGCAGGTGCCGCCGATGGTGCCGCGCTCAATCAGCGTGACCTGCGCGCCTTGCTCGACGGCCTTCAGTGCTGCCGCCATCGCGGCTCCACCGCTACCAATGACGACGACCTGCAACGGGCGTTCGTTGCCACTGGGCTTATCAGCGGCCCCTATCCAGCCGCGCATCTTGTCGAGCAGGCCGGCGCGGTTGTCCGTCGGTGGCGCATCGGCAAGCGTTGCCTCGTAGCCCAGTCCGGCCACGGCGGTAGTCAGCGCATCCGATGACGTGCCCGCCTCAATGGCGAGTTGCGCTGTGCCCTTCGGATAGGACACCAGCGCCGATTGCACGCCGGGCACTTTCTCCAAGGCTTCCTTGACGTGAGCCGCGCACGAGTCGCAGGTCATCCCGGTGATTTTCAGGGTGGTCATGTATTTTTCCTTTTCTGTGGTGGCTACGGCTGTTGCCGTCAGCCACGTTGTTCTGGCAATTCACAGCTGTCCGGCCCGCAGCGGCGATGTGCTGGCGAGATGAAATCCCAGACCGACACCCCAACCATCAAGGCCAGGCCGACATAGAGCAGTCCACCGCTCTGCCAGCCGTAAGCCCGCATTAAAAACACCGCTGCCAGCACCAAGATCGGGCCTATCGTGCCGAGCGCCGTGCGTCGCCACTGTCGATGATTGAGCCAAGCGATAGCATTGGCGAGTAACGCGATGCCGGCGAACATCGGCAGCAGGATGCCAATGAATCGCCCCTCGTACTGGCTCAAGAAGCCCAGTCCGATGGCCGCGCCAAAGCTGGCGATGGCAGGAAAACAGGCGGCGCAGCCCATCGCGGAAACGACGCTGCCGAGCGCGCCGGTTTTGCCAGCGATGCGCGTGATGAGTCCCATGTGTCGCTCCCGAGTTCGGTTAACGGATCAGCGTTTGAGGCTGGACGGATAGCCCGCGTCCTCGGTCGCCTTGGTCAACTTCTGGACGTTGGTCTTGGCATCGTCGAAGGTGACGACGGCCTGGCGCTTGTCGAAACTTACGTCGGTCTTGCTCACGCCCTCAACCTTGGAAAGCGCGTGCTTGACAGTGATCGGGCAAGAGGCGCAGGTCATGCCAGGCACGGACAGCGTGACGGTCTGGGTGGCGGCCCACACGGGGGCAACAACGGCAGCGAGGGCGAGGGCGGCAAACAGTTTTTTCATGATGAACTCCTGTGATTAATAGAAAAATGGCATGACGTAGGGAAATCCGAGCGAGACCAGGACCAGCGCGGCCACGATCCAGAAAATGAGCTTGTAAGTAGCTCGCACTTGGGGAATCGCGCAGACCTCACCCGGTTTGCAGGCTTGCGCCGGGCGGTAGATGCGCCGCCAGGCGAAAAACAGCGCGACCAGCGCTGCGCCGATGAAGATCGGGCGATAGGGTTCCAGCACCGTCAGGTTGCCGATCCATGCCCCGCTGAACCCCAAGGCGATCAAAACCAGCGGCCCCAGGCAGCAGGCCGACGCAAGAATGGCGGCCAGCCCACCGGCGAAGAGCGCGCCGCGCCCGTTTTGTGGTTCAGACTTTTGTGGTTCAGACATACGCTTGTCCTTTCAAATTTGGTTTGGATAGCTTAAGCTTACTTCCGTAGTTATGTACGGAGTCAAGCGATATGCAAATTAATTTTGAGAATCTGACCATTGGCGTTTTTGCCAAGGCGGCCGGGGTCAATGTGGAGACCATCCGGTTCTACCAGCGCAAGGGCCTGCTGCCGGAGCCAGACAAGCCCTATGGCAGCATTCGCCGCTATGGCGAGGCGGATGTAACACGAGTGCGGTTCGTGAAATCGGCCCAGCGGCTGGGCTTTAGCCTGGACGAAATCGCCGAGCTACTGCGGCTGGAGGATGGCACCCATTGCGAGGAAGCCAGCGGCCTGGCCGAGCACAAGCTCAAGGATGTGCGCGAGAAGATGGCCGACTTGGCACGCATGGAGGCCGTGCTGTCTGAACTGGTGTGCGCCTGCCATGCGCGGAAAGGGAACGTTTCCTGCCCGCTGATTGCGTCACTGCAAGACGGAACGAAGCTCGCTGCATCGGCGCGGGGGAGTCACGGGGTGACTACGCCTTAGCGTGCTTTATTTTCCGAATTCTGAGACGACCCCTAGATATCCAGGGTGAGCACTGCGAGCGCGTAGTGACGCAACGTAGTGGCGTGGCACAGGGTAAATTTAAAGCTCTGCTCATCGAGAATTTCGCGGGCCGTTGTGCGGTAACCGGTTGGGTTAATGGCGGTGTCCTGGATGCGGCACACATTGAACATGGAACCCGGTACAATCCGTCTAATGGCATCCTGATGACTCCAACAATGCATGCTCTGTTTGATGCCGATCTTATGGGCATAGATCCGGCCACCCTGACCGTTCATTTTAAGCCAGGCATTGAGCTGGGCGAGCTGTTTGAAGGCCGTAAAATCACACCGCTGGTGTACGATCTGGACTTAGAGCGGCTGGCCGTACGCTGGGCAGGATACCAGGGCCTGGCTCATGAACAATGATGGGTTACAGCCGGGATGTGTGAAAACCCGTCAGTGAAACCTGCATGCGCCATACCTTTAAATTTAAACTCAAGAGCCAGGCTCAAGATAAAACCGAAATGAAAAGGTAAAATCCGGTGCACCAGATCTCTTAGGTTTAATACCTGAGCCGGTATACTGGCAGGCGCAGGCATGTGGGTATTATCCAGTCCATACATCTCCACACAGTGTTAACCGCAACATTTAAAGTTCAATAAGGACGGTTTCAATTTTATGTATAAAACAGCATTAGTGATGATTATCGGGATCCTCGGATGCAGTAAAGCATTTGCAGCCACTGAATTACAGCTCCAGCAAAAACGCGTTATGCAGTTCTGTGCCAACGCCAGTCTTCCATTGTTAGTTGCGGGTACAACGTACGCGAATACGTCTGACAACGGGCGACCAGAAAAAGAAAGATTGGCAATCCTGAAAAATTCAGTTGCAAGCTCGACAGCTTATAAAATGGCATCTCCCGGAGTTCAGATTGCCATGATGAGCGTGGTGGAAGATATTGCCGATCCGAAAGAATTAGCTCTACATCAAAAAGAAGTTAGACGTCTTGGGGCTAGTTATCTTTCCGACAGCGGTGTTTCATGGGCTTCAAAAACTGTTTCACCATTTACAGCCTGGTGTAACTTTAACCGTTTAGAAAGTTAAGGCTGGCAAGGCGGTTCCTGTTCAGGAAAGTTACTTTCCGTGCGGGGACCGTAAGATACAGATAAAGCTTAAGGCCTTTGAATTTCTGGAAAGCATTTGAAAATTTCATTGCGCTTGTCTGATATGAAACAGCCCCTGCATTTCTGCAAAGGCTGAAAGAGTGTGTACGGACTTTGGAAGGAGTGATGATATACGCCTGAGCCATCCCATCACCGCAGACAGGGTAATTAACCCTGACTAAAGCTTTCACCTATTCCGTCGCTCGCAAGCGGCTTTCGCACACTAACGAAGGTATGGCCTTTCGTCGGTGTTAAATTTTTCAAACTTTGCTTACTTTGTCAAGGAAGGTGACCGCAGTAGTAGGCACAACTACTTTAATCTGTATGAATAATAAGGTAGAACCGGCCAGTGAATGAATGCTTTCCCTGAAATCAGGCGGACAACCTTCAGGAATATTGATAGCAAGACTGAATCTCTCGCTGCGGCGATAAACATTTCGCCATAACCCTGAACGAGAGTGGTTCATCCATCATATACAGGAGCGTTACATGCGCAAATTTAAGTACATAATCTGTCACCAGTGCGAAGGCCACGGGACCATGGAAAACCCGGCCTTTGAAAATGGATTCACCCAATCAGAAATGGCTGAGTGGGAGCCAGAAATGCGTGAAAAGTATTTTGCCGGAGCATTTGATGTTCGCTGTGACGTTTGTGCCGGTGACGGTAAGCTCAGCGTACCAAACGTAGCGGCTATGTCTTTTTCAGAACGACGGGTTCTGGCAGCACGGCGGCGTGATGAGCGTCTTCAGGCTGCTGATGAACGGCTGTCCCGCCAGGAACGAGCAATGGGGTACTGAGGTGTTACAGCAAAGATGAAAATGACGAAGCCAAAACCGGTAAGCCGGATGAAAAGACCGTTTATTAGTGAGCTTGCAGAGCTGGGTTTATCGGGTGAAATTCTTTCAATTCGAACTGACGGCATGCAGGGGACGCTCATACCCGATCTTACCGCAGGGGTGAGTGAAGCAGGCCGTGTGAAAACCGGCAACTGGGTAATCTCTGACAAGAGAACCTTCGACCATGTCGTTCTGTGTGTTGAAAGACAAGATGAGAACCATGATGTGTACGTAGGTAAATTCATCCAGTTACATGTAGCCGCTAATAAGAGCCTTAAGATCGTCGAAATGGGCGATGTGAAACTGGTGGCCATAACCAGCTCGATTCCTACCACTTTTAATGGTGGGATAAAGAGATACAAAGGGGTTACGTATGTGTCACTTTCCCAAACAGCTCAAACCACTATCGACTTCCCGAAGCGTATCTACAAAGAGGGCCAGGAATGTACTTCTGTCACCAGTCCTGACCAAGGTCCTTTCGCCCGGGATGTTAGGTTGAATTGCTACGGGCGATGTGTTGTCACCGGCGTAAGGTCCCCCTGGCGTACTGAGGCCGCGCACTTAACGCCACGTCATGAAGAAGGCATTCCCGACGTAACGAACGGAATTTTACTTCGCCGTGATATCCATACACTGTTCGACAATGACCATTGCGCCATAAACCCTGACACTATGAAAATTTACTTCAGCCGGGAGGCCCGGGAGTTGGATGATGATCTCCTGAAATGGCATGGGAATGAGATAGAGACGACACGCATGCAGGTTCCGGTTAACATCGAAAACCTTCGGATACGATGGCAAAAATTTAAGGCTAAGGATCGTCAGCGTAAATAAAGCCATAAGCTGAACCACGGCGAGGATTAGTCTTGTTCACTAAATGACAGCGAGAGATTAAATGCAAACCCAAAAAGATATTACAGTTGGCCAGATCTGGGAAGAAGTGGATCCAAGACTGATCCGGAAAGTGCGAGTTGTTGAGGTGGCCTCGTTAGAAGGGCCCAAAGGCATCCTAATCGAAAACGTGGAGTCTGGTCGTAAGAACTGGGCGTCGTCATCCCGCTTTAATGGAAAGCGTGGAGGGTATCGTCTTATTTCCTGAAGGTTTTGCCAATATGGGAAACTGAAGAGGTTGAAACCATCCCGGTGAGGGAGCATATCTGGTAAAGAAGAGTCTTTAAAAAGGTTTTACGCGACCTGGGATAATAAACGGGAAAACGATACCCAAAAAAAGAATACAGCGATGATAACGATAAGGAATGGTAAGGGCTTCAATATTTTGAGAAATGACCTGGCTTCCTTTGCATCTGCATTTCTAATCAAACTGTCCACATAGGGATCACAGCTCTTAGGTTCTGAATTTTTCATATGTTCTGTACCTGAAATTGATTCCGTATGAGAAAAGGCCACCGAAGTGGCCTCTATCAAAACTGGTGGCAAAAGTTAGATCAGGAAATCATCAAGACTTTTACCGGCTGCAATTTGTTCTGCCAGAGCTTTGGGGGTACGGCCCTGTCCAGTCCACGTTTTTGTTTCGCCATTTTCATCAGTAAATGAGTATTTGGCCGGGCGTGGTTCACGGCTTTTCTTGGTAGCCGTAGATTTGGCCTGGAATGAGCCAAGCAGCTCTTCCGGGTTGATACCATCTTCTTCCATTAACTTACGCAGGGCGTCAAGTTTCTCCTGACGAGCTTGCAGTTCGGCAGCTTTGGATGATTCTTCCTGACGACGCTCATCAACAATGACATTAAGCTTTTCGAGGATTTCCTCAAGTACTTCTAAAGGCAGCTCGCGGCCCTGGGCGCGAAGAGTACGAATATTGTTTAACGATTTGAGTGCTTCAGACATACGACCTCACTTTCTAATTCTTTGATAAGGATTTACTTAATCATAATACACTCTATAAGGAAAAAGATGCCAGCTTTATGTCTTCAGGTACAAAGATATCTTGCTAAGAATACTCCTTATCTTCCTTGTGCAGACTGTTTCGTGCTTTCGATGTTGTTCATGAGTCTTAAAATCTGCTCACTGTTTAGGGTACTCATGCTGTAAATCATCAAGAAGGAAGCGCAGAACAACATAAGCAATCGGAAAAGGAAACCATGCCAGTGACAGGCCATATATGGCGGAGATAAACATAGGGTAATTTAACTCACTTACAAAATTCGCTTCATTGTATTGTTGAATCGAAATGGCAGAAGCAAAAATTATAATTAAAGTAAGAAAAATCCACTCTAGCCATCTCTTTTTATAACAAGCATAAGCGAAAGCTGTAGGGTAAAAAATAAAGCAAAAAATTCCAGCTGCAATTACGTTCATAAAAGTAACTTTCCTGATAGCGCAGTTATTTTTCGAATGCAGCATCATGAACAACTGCCATAACATTGATGATTGGCTTTCTTTTTCTGAAGAACCTTCCGCGCGGCAAAGTTTCTCCCGCTTTGAGACGATAAAGCCAGAAAACATAAGCCGGAGGAACATTGCTGTCAAAAATATCTGAACAAGTTTGAACTGTGATGCCTACTGTATTGTCTTTCCTCATCTCTTTAAAAGTGCCTTGCAATGCAGCGGATAACGTCATTTTTAAGAAACCTTTTTCTGTTTGAACGGATAGACTTGACTTAGCTGGCTTGACTGTAATGTTTGCCACTAAAGATCCCTCGTTCTGAGGATGCAGGCACTACAAAGTTACCGTCAGGTCTAATCATACGAGTTTGGATGAAATTTTTGCCGGATTTGGTTTTTCAACCTGGTGCTCGATCTTCCATTCTTCTTTGACGGGACCGGATGACAAATGAACTAGAACCGGTACTTTTTTACGTGTTCTATCCAGAACAATACAATTTGATTTATCCGTATCAACGCTTCCCTGAAGAGTATTCAAAGAGCAATTATCATATCCCTCAACCGGAACTGCATTACCTTGGATATCAATTTTGAATCCTCCAGCTATTACAATTTCGGGTGCATTATCATTTAAAGTCTCGTCATAGGCAGCATCAACTACATCGCAAGCAGTAAGAGTAAGTGACGATGCCACAGCAAGACACAATAAAGAAAATCTGTTTTTGAGCATATTTGAGACCTTTTATAAAAATAAAATAACAGGAGAATTGTATCATTAACAGTCTAGTTCTAACGACTACCACTTTTAAGTATGTATTGAGCCAGTTTTATATTCAGGCACACCATATTGCACTCTAGCTCTTTCATCATCCTAGAAGAACTCTTAATTAAGTATTCTTCAAGTGGGCCAGCATATGCCCCTGATGTCACGATCGTTAGTTGCGTAAGAGGATGAGTCAAACTCTCAATGCCCTTCAGGATGTCATTCTGGACAGCAGCAATATAAACAGGCGAAGCCGCAATCAAATATTCATCATTCGGACTGGACTGCATTAACTGGCTTATAGTTGCGCAACGGTTATGCTTTCCTAGTGATTTTGTGATGGCTTTCCACCAGAGATCATGCCTGAATGGTACTTGATGAAATGTCGCCTCGTAAGAGGGCACCCGATCTCGACTATTTAAAAACCCCATCCCGGCAGAGATTATCCACAACTCCAGATTTCTGGTTGAGTTTAAAATTTCCTTTGCCGTAGACCAGTGATTACCTGAATACAAGGACAATGCCGGTACCGCCTGATTACTTCTGGCGTCGTCTACAATGTTACTCCAGGCATATGCTGCGTCGTCCGGGGTTTGTTTTGGATCTATGTCCAATGTCGGCCAGACGTGGCCCTGATGATTCTTGCCCTTTGTACAGGAAGTGATTAAGTGTACTGAGCGTTCAGAGAACATTATCTTCCTTACATACCCATAGAACAGCTTTCTAAGAACGGTGGGCTCGCCTGAAAATTACAAATCAGCCCCTTTCACGGCATCATTTTGATTCTTCGCGTCTGCCCCCAGTAAGATGACCGGTTTTCTGCATGACAGTGTTATTCCTAACAAACGCAACACAAAACCACGCCAGCCAGAGCAAATTTTTTCATTTGCTGCGTAAAGCCTATTGTTTTCTCTTTTAAGCTTCGCCCACTCGTTACAGAGGGTAACATCATCAAGCGCTGTTATATGCTTCGCCTCACCTTCGACGATAACGGTATGGATACCGTATGCTGTAAATCTCATACTATTTTCCAGAACCCAGTTGCGGTATTCGTTGAGTCCACCTTCGGAACCGGTAGCTCTGCGCCACATTTCAATTTGCTTGTGTGATGGGTCAAGTGTACTTGTCATTGAAGCCTCGTCTCAGCGATAACGCTTGAAATAGCCCGCTTTGGTCAAAATGAAATTAGCCATCTGACTGGCGATTTGATTGTATCTTACTCATAGTGCCCAACCTATAGGTTAAAAAGGGGCATTTTCGCTTTATAGCGTGTTCAACATCATCAATCATCCCAAGAAAGGCTGGCTTATTAGGGGTCTGACGCTCAGTGGAACGAAAACTCACGTTAAGGGATTTTGGTCATGAGATTATCAAAAAGGATCTTCACCTAGATCCTTTTAAATTAAAAATGAAGTTTTAAATCAATCTGAAGTATATATGAGTAAACTTGGTCTGACAGTTACCAATGCTTAATCAGTGAGGCACCTATCTCAGCGATCTGTCTATTTCGTTCATCCATAGTTGCCTGACTCCCCGTCGTGTAGATAACTACGATACGGGAGGGCTTACCATCTGGCCCCAGTGCTGCAATGATACCGCGAGACCCACGCTCACCGGCTCCAGATTTATCAGCAATAAACCAGCCAGCCGGAAGGGCCGAGCGCAGAAGTGGTCCTGCAACTTTATCCGCCTCCATCCAGTCTATTAATTGTTGCCGGGAAGCTAGAGTAAGTAGTTCGCCAGTTAATAGTTTGCGCAACGTTGTTGCCATTGCTGCAGGCATCGTGGTGTCACGCTCGTCGTTTGGTATGGCTTCATTCAGCTCCGGTTCCCAACGATCAAGGCGAGTTACATGATCCCCCATGTTGTGCAAAAAAGCGGTTAGCTCCTTCGGTCCTCCGATCGTTGTCAGAAGTAAGTTGGCAGCAGTGTTATCACTCATGGTTATGGCAGCACTGCATAATTCTCTTACTGTCATGCCATCCGTAAGATGCTTTTCTGTGACTGGTGAGTACTCAACCAAGTCATTCTGAGAATAGTGTATGCGGCGACCGAGTTGCTCTTGCCCGGCGTCAACACGGGATAATACCGCACCACATAGCAGAACTTTAAAAGTGCTCATCATTGGAAAACGTTCTTCGGGGCGAAAACTCTCAAGGATCTTACCGCTGTTGAGATCCAGTTCGATGTAACCCACTCGTGCACCCAACTGATCTTCAGCATCTTTTACTTTCACCAGCGTTTCTGGGTGAGCAAAAACAGGAAGGCAAAATGCCGCAAAAAAGGGAATAAGGGCGACACGAAAATGTTGAATACTCATACTCTTCCTTTTTCAATATTATTGAAGCATTTACCAGGGTTATTGTCTCATGAGCGGATACATATTTGAATGTATTTAGAAAAATAAACAAATAGGGGTTCCGCGCACATTTCCCCGAAAAGTGCCACCTGACGTCTAAGAAACCATTATTATCATGACATTAACCTATAAAAATAGGCGTATCACGAGGCCCTTTCGTCTTCAAGAATTTTATAAACCGTGGAGCGGGCAATACTGAGCTGATGAGCAATTTCCGTTGCACCAGTGCCCTTCTGATGAAGCGTCAGCACGACGTTCCTGTCCACGGTACGCCTGCGGCCAAATTTGATTCCTTTCAGCTTTGCTTCCTGTCGGCCCTCATTCGTGCGTTCTAGGATCCTCCGGCGTTCAGCCTGTGCCACAGCCGACAGGATGGTGACCACCATTTGCCCCATATCACCGTCGGTACTGATCCCGTCATCAATGAACCGGACTGCCACGCCCTGAGCGTCAAATTCCTTTATCAGTTGGATCATATCGGCAGTGTCGCGGCCAAGACGGTCGAGCTTCTTAACCAGAATGACATCACCTTCCTCCACCTTCATCCTCAGCAAATCCAGCCCTTCCCGGTCTGTTGAACTGCCGGATGCCTTATCGGTAAATATACGGTTTGCTTTCACACCTGCGTCTTTGAGTGCTCTGACCTGAAGATCAAGAGACTGCTGACTGGTTGAGACCCGAGCGTAACCAAAAAGTCGCATAAAAATGTACCTTAAATCGAATATCGGACAACTCATGTCTATTATTACAAATTTACGATTTAATAGACATATTAATGTAACAGTTTTACGATGTCCGATAATTTATAATATTTCGGACGGTTGCGAAATTGTTAATTCATGACCATCAGGCAGGGAGGCCGGTATGCCCGTCGATTTTCTGACCACTGAGCAGGAACTGAATTATGGTCGCTATGTTGCAGAACCCAATGACGTGCAGCTGGCGCGCTATTTTCATCTTGATGAGCGGGATCTTGCCTTCATTAACCAGCGGCGGGGAAGGCATAACCGGCTGGGAATTGCGCTTCAGCTCACCACCGCCCGTTTTCTGGGCACCTTTCTGACAGACTTAACCCGGGTTCTGCCAGGTGTTCAGCAATTTGTCGCGGTGCAGCTTAATATTCGCCGTCCAGAAGTCCTTACCCGCTACGCAGAACGGGTTACCACCCTCAGAGAGCATACTGCGCTGATTAAGGAATATTACGGTTACCATGAATTTGGCGATTTCCCCTGGTCTTTCCGCCTGAAGCGCCTGCTGTACACCCGCGCATGGCTCAGTAATGAGCGACCCGGCCTTATGTTTGATTTTGCCACCGCGTGGCTGCTTCAGAATAAGGTCCTGCTGCCCGGAGCAACCACACTTGTACGTCTCGTCAGTGAAATACGCGAACGGGCAAATCAGCGGCTGTGGAAGAAACTGGCCGCGTTGCCGGACAGCTGGCAGACCGCCCGCGTGACGGAGCTTCTGGACATTCCTGAGGGGCAGCGTACTTCACCGCTGGAGCAACTGAAAAAGGGACCGGTCACCGTCAGCGGCCCGGCATTTACCGAAGCGCTGGAGCGGTATATCCGGCTGCGAAACCTGGAATTTTCCCGACTGAATTTTACCGGTCTGCCTGCTATACAACTGCGTAATTTGGCCCGTTACGCAGGCATGGCGTCGGTAAAATATATCGCGCGAATGCCACAGCAGAGAAAACTGGCCGTACTCACAGCATTCGTTAAAGCGCAGGAGACTGCGGCGCTGGATGAGGCCGTTGATGTGCTCGATATGCTGATACTGGATATCACTCGTGCGGCGAAGAAAACGGGGCAGAAAAAACGGCTCAGGACGCTTAAAGATCTTGATCGTGCTGCGCTAATATTGGCGCGGGCATGTTCATTGTTGCTGGATGAACAGGCTGACGATGCTGAACTGAGGGAGACCATATTCAACAGCATACCGAAAAGCAGGCTGGCAGAATCCGTCTGCAAGGTAAATGAGCTGGCCCGGCCTCAGAACAACAATTTCCATGACGAAATGGTGGAGCAGTACGGGCGGGTAAAGCGCTTTCTTCCGGCGGTATTGCGCGACCTGCATTTCCAGGCAGCGCCAGCCGGAGAACATACGTTGTCCGCCATTCATTATCTGACCGAACTGAACTGCTCGAAAAAGCGCATCCTGGACAATGCGCCTGAACATATTATTACCGGCCCCTGGAAACGCCTGGTATACGATGCGGAGGGCCGGATACAGCGTGCCGGTTACTCGCTTTGTCTGCTGGAGCGCCTTCAGGATGCACTACGTCGAAGGGACATCTGGCTCGAAAACAGCGATCGCTGGGGAAATCCCCGCGAGAAGCTGTTGCAGGGGGAAGAATGGCAGGCTCAGCGGGTCCCCGTTTGCCGGGCGCTGGGACATCCCACTGATGGACATAAAGGCGTGCAACAGTTGGCGGTCCAGCTAGATGAAACCTGGAAAACCGTCGCATCCCGCTTTGAAGGAAATGCGGAGGTTCATATTTGCCATGACGGTAAACATCCTTCCCTGACTATCAGCAGCCTGGAGAAACTGGAGGAGCCAACATCGTTGCATCGTCTCAACAGTCGGGTAAGGCTGCTACTCCCGCCAGTAGATTTGACGGAACTGTTGCTTGAAATAGATGCCAGAACGGGATTTACACGTGAGTTTACGCATGTCAGTGAATCCGGGGCCCGGGCACAGGATCTGCACATCAGCCTGTGCGCGGTCCTGATGGCAGAGGCCTGCAATATCGGGCTGGAACCGCTGATAAAGCACAATATACCGGCGCTGACGCGCCACCGGCTTAGCTGGGTAAAACAGAATTACCTCCGGGCAGAAACGCTGGTCAGCGCCAATGCCCGCCTGGTTGATTTTCAGTCCACACTGGAGCTTGCTGGCCGCTGGGGTGGTGGCGAAGTGGCTTCAGCTGATGGCATGCGCTTTGTCACGCCGGTGAAAACCGTCAATTCAGGACCTAACAGAAAATATTTTGGTTCCGGACGTGGCATCACCTGGTACAACTTCGTCTCTGATCAGTACTCTGGATTCCACGGCATCGTTGTCCCCGGCACATTACGAGATTCCATTTTTGTGCTGGAAGGCCTTCTGGAGCAGCAGACAGGGCTGAATCCGGTTGAGATCATGACAGACACAGCCGGTACCAGCGACATTATTTTTGGCCTCTTCTGGCTGCTGGGATACCAGTTTTCCCCCCGGCTTGCCGATGCCGGTGAAGCGGTATTCTGGCGAGTGGATAAATCGGCAAATTACGGTGCACTGGACGAACTGGCACGTGGTTGTGCCGATCTGTCGAAAGCCGAGGATCAGTGGGATGAGATGATGCGAACCGCCGGTTCGCTGAAACTGGGCACCATTCATGCTTCAGAACTCATTCGCTCTTTGCTGAAAAGCTCGCGCCCATCAGGGCTGGCACAGGCGATCATGGAAGTGGGGCGCGTCAACAAGACGCTGTACCTTCTTAATTATATTGATGATGAGGATTATCGTCGGCGGATCCTGACGCAGCTAAACCGGGGGGAAGGCCGCCATGCTGTGGCGAGGGCGATCTGCTACGGGCAGCGCGGTGAGATCAGAAAGCGCTATCGTGAAGGTCAGGAAGATCAGCTGGGGGCACTGGGCCTGGTCACTAACGCAGTGGTACTGTGGAACACACTTTATATGCAGGAAGCCCTGAGCTGGATACGCAGTAATGGAGAAGAAATCGGGGTTGAAGATATCGCCCGGTTGTCCCCACTGATGCACGGGCATATCAATATGCTGGGGCATTATACGTTTACGCTACCGGAGGATATTTTGAAGGGGGAACTGAGAGAACTAAATTTCAATTTAAACAATGAATTAACTTCTTAGCGTACGTTTTCGTTCCATTGGCTCTCAAACCCCATGATCATCAAGGCTGCGTGATTGAGTTTAAGTTTGAAGAAACCGAAGGGTTTATTGAGGAGTTTATAAACTTAAAGCCAGAAGAAGATACTACTACACTTATACCATTAGATGTAATTTATTCAAACAATAGACCATCTCTTTTTTATAATGATGGACTAACTAACTCAGATACCACAGGGACTAATGCTTGCTTGGTTAAAGCAAAGGTTTGGGAATACGAACAAGAGGTTAGAGTTATAAAAAAGAAAAAATCTGGCATTTACAGTTTCGATAGAAAACAAATGACTGGCATCTACTTTGGTATGAAAATAAACAAGCAAGATAAAAAAATCATCTCTCAGTTGGTAGATGACTCAAATAAATATACTAATACCAAAATTAAAAAGCATGATGTTCAAATTGCGTTCAATACGTTTGAGCTTTTTAAAATTCCTTTTAGCGTCTAATGATGTCTTTCACCAATCTTTAGCCACTGCAGTGCAACTACGCTTAATGCGTTTTATGTTAAATATCAATGACTTAATTGATTATTATCATGCCAAATAATAAATTTATCTAAAAGTCACTTTTGGGCCCCTTAGCCTCTTCGGCCTCAATTTTTCTACGGTAGTCTGGTTGTTATAGGCAGCAGCAGGTGCTGCCCTTAAAAACCCATAGGATTATCAATATGACAGACAATAGTAGACCCCTTCTGTGGCGTCAGCCGCTACAGGCAATTCAGGATGGGGTGCTGAATTCTGTTGGATATCCAGCGACCTTACGTCGTCGGATCGACAATGGTGCTCTGGAAATAAAAAAACCACAGCGGCTGGACACTATCTGGTTGCGTTCAATTGTCAGCTGGCACAGATGGTTCGGCCGTGATAAAAACACTATTCGCTCCCTGCGACCCGGCCATGATGGTAATTATGAATACCTGCAACGCCATATCCCGCAGCTGGCCGACCTGGTAATCTGCGAGATTACAGAAAATTATCGGTGCGATATCTCCAGTATCGGGGGGCTGAGCTCGTCGGGAGATGATGATCTGAAAATATCTCACCTGGATGATTTTGCATTACAACGATGTTCTGAAATGACAATACCGGTCAGTTCCGAACAGCTGGCGCGAAATCTCAGTCACTACACAGCACGGCTGTCGAAGATGGTGTTCAGCCAGTTTTCCTGGGCACCGGAACGGCTTTACTGGAACAATGTCGATACTGTTCATAATTTTGTAGCAGCCCGTTATCAGGCTATTCAGCTGGGTCAGCCGGTTTCTCTGACTGGCCAGCTGAATTCCTATACTGTAAATCCGCAGAAAATACAACAACTGACAGCGGAGTGGGATTTATATCTGCTGCCTGACGCAGAAATTTATGGCCTATTCAGGGATGCGCTTTTGCGGGTGAAATCCCCGTTCGGCATATCAAATCCGCCCTGCTGGGAAAACGTCGACCAGCATTATTTTCAGGCCATCTGGCTGGAGCGGAACCATCCTGTACCAGCTCGCGTATCGCGTATGCTGGTGTAAGTACACCCGTTTTAGTTCCACGCACTTTTTGAGATTTCCGGGTTTTCAGCCATCAGCCGGTACTCTTCCGGTGTCAGGTTATTCAGGGATTCATGGGGCCTCTCACAGTTATATTCAGCCAGCCAGCGCTCTGTAATTTCCCGTGCTTCATTCAGTGTTCTGAACGGATAAAAATAACTGTAAAGATAATCGGCTAAATACAGAAATATAACAATGAGGAGCAGTTAAAGCACCAGAAAAAGAGAACGGATTTATAAATAATATGAATAGAATGATTGGAATTGGAAAAATATTCTTTTCCGTGTAATGAAAATATTGCAACGGTTATTTTTGTGAAAGTACATTATAACCTGATTGTAGCAGTCCTCATCCCTTAGAGGAAGAGGATGTTAATTTTTGTATAACTTGGGCATTTATTTTATGAGTGGAGCATCAAGTTTCGACCAAACCCAGCCCTTGTTTGCGAGCTAATTGAATCTGATGCAAAGTAATTTTTTGCACTTCTTTTTGACTGGCTTCAATATGAGCACATAGTAGCAAAATAGCCTCTTCGCTTTTGCCTCGTAGAATTTCACGTAAAATTTCAGAATGTTCGGTGTATGTCGTGGTGATACGATCTGTTTTGGTGAAGTCGAGTCTTCGGATGATCCTGATACGTGCTGTTACATCTTTATGCATACGAGCCATTTCATTATTGCCTGAAGCTTCGACAAGTGTGGTATGAAACTGTTCATCCCAGCTGGCAACCTGTAACCCGTCCGTACATCGTTCCGAGGCTGGCACGAGCCATATTTGCTGAAGTGAGGATAGGCGTGCCAGATCCACTCGCCGATCCTGATCACACAACCGGCGTACTGCTGCCACCTCAAGGACCATACGTAGATCGTAGAGTTGTTCGAAGATATCAAAATCGAATGGCTGTACTCGCCAGCCAGCCCGAAATTGCACCTGAACATAACCTTCAGATTGCAAACGAAACAATGCTTGTCGCACAGGTGTTCGACTGACGTTAAAACGCTTGCTGATTTCACTTTCAGTAAAATGATCGCCAGGGATTAGTCTGAACTCGGAGATTTCGTTTTTAATCTTTTCGTAAACGTCATCCGCTCGTGTCCGATTGGATGGCGACTCTGTAGAAGCAAGGTTGTACTTATGAATCATACGCATATGTCAACATTATCAGAACGAGTAGTGTCTAACCATCACTGTATCAAATTTTTTACCTTGAGTATCCCGGACTCTTTGTTTATTGCAGTTTTGCGAAACGGTGAGTGCAATCGCAGTAAATTCTACTGCACCAATCCTGACCTTCCATTTCCCTAAATTGGTGCATTTCATATAAGGATAATAAATAAGTTCCGCGCTGGCAGAAAAGAGGTGTTTCGCAGAGTAGGATTGTTACTAAGGAAAACAAGAACTAATTAATTAAAATTCATGTTATCTCCATATTGGCATATTAATTGCTTTGCTTGTTTTGATTCTTGTGCACAAGATGGTATCCATCATTTATGTCGAATTGGGAACCTTAATATGTTTTTACGCAGACTCATGATTTTCTCTTTAACTGCTTCATTATTTTGTACGGTGATGCCTGTTCAGGCCGCAGACACTATCATCAGAGTAGGGACCCTCAAACTTATTCACGGCATAACTCCATATTTCTACGATAAATTCACCCCCAAAGGATATAAGGTCGAGGTTGTGCCATTTGAAACCCCTACAGATGGTAAAAACGCCGTAGTGACACATTCAGTTGATTTTGGTGGCTATGGTCTGGCTGCTGCCGTTCTGGGGGGCGCTGCTGGTGAGCCTGTGGTTGTTATTTCTCCGATGAGTAATGGTGGCATGGGTCTGGTGGTCAGCAATAAGTCCGGGATCAGTAGTTTCAAAGATCTCAAAAACAAACGTATAGGTATCCTTACCGGTTCAACTCAGGAAACGGTGTTTCTCGAACGCCTGAAATCTGAGGGCATGACCATTAAAGATGTGAAACCGATCCGTGTGTCATTCAGCGAAATGGCCGGTGCTCTTGAACGTGGTGATATTGATGCCTACGTAGGAGCCGAACCCGGTCCCTCCATTAGCGTATCACGTGGTATAGGCAAAGTACTGGAATACCCCTACAGCACTTCTGTGGGCTCCGTGAATATGGTCATGACCACACATGCTGACACCCTTAAAAACAACCCTGAATTCGTCAAAGTATTTTTGGAAATACATCGCAAGGCATCTGAATATGCAATGGCTAATCGTAAAGAGTTGCTGGAGATGGCTAATACAAAACTGGGCCTACCAGAGGATGTGGCCAGCCTTGCAGCAGACAATGTCAAATTTGTCTGGAGAGCCGATGATGAATGGCTACAGCATTGTAAAAACTACGGCTCCCTGATGCTTGAACGTAAGCAGATACGCCGCCTGCCCGAAAATGATAGTTTCTTAGTCACAAACCTGGGGCCACATTGATGATATTGCCACATCAAAAATTCCATTCATTGCAGGAGTTGTTATGGCCACACCAATACTGAAAATTCCCGGTTCATCTGGCGATGACACAGCCTATGAGACCAGTTCAGCAGCAACTCCTCCTCATTATCAGGCAGCTTTGACACACAAAGCTGAGGAGATGACGAAATTAGAGCAGGATCAGGATCTGATGCCTTCACCGCCCAGTCGGGTTAAAGAATGGCTTGTGCGCTGGGTGGCACCGGTGCTCCTGCCGTTGATTCTACTGTTTTTATGGGATTTTGCCGTGCGACTAAGTGGCACCATGCTCGTTCCATCCCCCGCAAATGTGGCTCTAATGCTCAAGGATTTTGCTGTAGGTGGTGTATACGACGATGCATTCAGTGGCACTCTTTATATTCACTGGATTAAATCTATGTCGCGTGTATATGGCGCTTTTGCTTTGGCGGTGTTGTTGGCCATTCCAACTGGTCTTCTTATCGGAAAGAATGCGCTGGTTCGCCGGCTTGTTGATCCTACTTTGCAATTGTTGCGTCCGGTTCCGGTGACGGCCTGGTTACCGTTGTCCATGATCTTTTTTGGTGTGGGGCCGAATGCAGCCATTTTTCTTGTTTGCCTGGGGGCATTTTTCCCCATTGCTATTAACACAGCTTTCGGAGTGAAGTCCGTAGAGCCACGCCTGTTCGAAGCGGCAGCAATGTTGGGATGTAAAGGACCATCTATGTTCCGTCAGGTTGTATTGCCTGCAGCAATGCCATCAATTTTCAATGGATTACGCATGGGGCATGCTATCGCCTGGTTCTTGATTGTTGTTGGAGAAATGACCGGAGTACCTGAAGGACTGGGTGCGGCCATTATGGATGGCCGGATGCTTTCACGCACCGATGTGGTTATCGCGGGTATGGTAGTCATCGGTCTCACAGGTTTTATCACCGATCGCCTTTTGGTAACACTCAATAATCGTTTACTCAAATGGAGTCCACAACACAATGCCTGACACTATCACAGCCTTTGCCACCCCTTCTCAAAAAGGGATGCCCATCCTCGATATCGCAGGTGTAAGCAAAGTCTTCAGCCTGAATGGTCGTCCTATTCATGCTCTGAAAGACGTGAATCTGCAGATTTGGAAGGGAGAGTTCATCTGTTTGATTGGCGCCTCGGGTTGCGGCAAGTCCACACTGTTACGCATTATGGGGGGATTCGAATCCGTATCCTCAGGTATGGCGCGTATGTATCGCACCCCGATTACCGAACCTGCATCAGAGCGGGGTATGGTTTTCCAGGATTATGGATTATTCCCCTGGTTGACAGTGCGGCAAAACATTGCTTTCGGCCCTAAGCAGCGTGGACTATCCAAAGCCATGCTACGTGAGATTACCGATCGTTATTTGAATATGGTCGGTCTCACAAAATTTGCAGATCACTTTCCAGGCCAACTCTCCGGCGGCATGAAACAACGAGTTTCCATTGCACGGGCATTAGCCAATGATTGCGAGGTCTTGCTTATGGACGAACCCTTTGGTGCCCTTGATGCGTTAACCCGGGACGCCCTGCAGCAGGAACTACTTGAAATTTGGGAACGGACCCGACTTACCGTGGTATTTGTTACTCATGCTGTAGAGGAGGCTGTCTTGCTGGCTGATCGCGTGGTGGTAATGACGGCCGGTCCTGGACGGGTAGAAACAGATTTTTGTGTGCCACTCGACAGACCTCGTTGCATTACTGCGCCGGAGTTTAACGACGTGCGTCAGCAGTTAACCGAGATGTTAACAAGCCATGTGGTACACACCAAAGCAGTGTGAAAAGAAACGAGCTAAATACCAACAATCACCTTTTCTAGACTATAACGTTGGATATAACTGCAATATGAATTTGACAATTACACATTCTTTAATGACATCTACCGTACTCGAACAGCAGGCTCCACTTAATCTGGCATCATTCAAACATGCATATGCATATTGTTCTGATCCAAAAGATGTTCTGCGCGAAATTTACCACCGCATTGATATCGCTGGAACACATCCTGTATGGATTAGTCTGCTTCCACTAAATGTGGCCCTCGACATGCTAGAACAAGCTATGGCCCGAAAAGCCAGAGGTGAGGAGCTTCCGTTGTTTGGCATCCCATTCGGAGTGAAGGATAACATTGACGTTTTTGGGCTGCCTACAACGGCGGGTTGCCCTGAGTTCTCCTATATGCCTCAGAGCCATGCCTTTGTCGTAGAACAGTTGATTGCTGCTGGTGCTATTCCTATAGGAAAGACTAATCTGGATCAGTTTGCTACTGGGCTTAATGGGACTCGGTCGCCTTATGGGATCCCAACTTGTGTGTTTGATGAGCGCTACATATCGGGTGGCTCCAGTAGCGGGTCCGCGGTAGCAGTGGGCAGTGGTTTTGTACCATTTTCACTTGGCACTGACACGGCAGGATCTGGCCGGGTACCGGCTGCCTTCAATAATTTGGTAGGTATCAAACCGACAAAAGGTACCATATCAACCAGAGGACTCGTCCCTGCTGCGAGAAGTCTGGATTGCATATCCATATTTGCGCACAGTGTAGATGATGCGCTGACTGTTGCACGTATCGCTTCCGCCTACGATGCGGCTGACTCATTCTCACGGCAGGTTCAGTCATCCACCTGGACCGAAAGGAAGTGGCCAGCACGCTTTACCTTTGGAGTGCCGTCCGCATCACAACTCAAGTTTTTTGATGACATGCAAGCTGAGGGGCTCTTCGAGGAGGCTATTCGTAAGCTGGAAAAGATGGGGGGGCAATGTGTACGTTTCGACTATACTCCATTCCAGGAAACGGCTGAACTGCTCTATAGCGGCCCTTGGGTGGCCGAGCGGCTTGCGGCCATCCAAAGTTTTACTGACGAACACCCTGGTGCGATCCACCCGGTAGTGCGGGACATAATCCTGTCGGCCCAGGACATGAGCGCGGCTGACGCATTCCGGGGCAGCTACCGTCTCAGCGAGCTGAACCGGCGCACACAGGCTCTTTGGCAGCAGATCGATGTGATGTTGCTACCCACAGCTCCGACGATTTATACCGTTGAAGATATGTTAACCGATCCCGTGTGCTTGAACAGCAATCTGGGCTTCTACACGAATTTCGTGAATTTAATGGATCTCTCAGCAATAGCCGTTCCGGCTGGCTTTCGTCCAGATGGGCTACCGTTCGGTATTACTTTCATCGGCCAGGCATTCGAAGATGGTACGATCGCGAGCCTGGGTAAAGCATTTATGGCCAGGGACCGGGAGGAATCTCCGTGGGAGGCATTACAGGAAAGCGCTATCCGTATCGCTGTTGTGGGAGCTCATTTGTCTGGTCAGCCACTGAATCACCAGCTGACCGGCCGCGGTGGAACCCTGCATGCGACAACGAAAACATCCGCCGGTTATGCGCTGTATGCCATTAATGATTCCAATCCTCCAAAACCCGGTTTGCTCCGCGACAGGAATGCTGCAGGGTATATCGAAGTCGAGATCTGGGAACTGTCAGCAACTGCATTTGGCTATTTTGTTGCCGAGATACCTCCCCCCCTGGGAATAGGCACTCTGACACTGGAAGACGGCAGCCAGGCCAAAGGTTTTGTATGCGAACCTTACGCTATTGAACATGCAACCGACATTACTCACTACGGAGGCTGGAGAGCATATCTTGCCGATCAATAGCATACATGTTTACATTAAAAATCAATTGTTTGAAAAATGATGATGAGTAATCATCGCTATATAAACAACAATATCAAGACTGCTGATATCAAAGAACATGGGCAACTGGAGAAGGTTGAAACTGATGTTGCAGTCATTGGCGCAGGGACTGTCGGGCTTGCATCCTAAAGAGCAGCACGTGAGGCCAGAAAGCGCGTCGTAATTATTGAGGGCGGAGTTGGGGGCACTACCTGTGCACGTGTTGGATACATGCCTTCCAAGCTATTGATTGCCGCCCCAGAAGCGGCATACGAAGTTTGTTATACCACACCATTCGGTATTCATATCGAGGGTGAAATTCGTATTAATGGACGGGAGGTCATGGCGCGGGTTTGGTCTGAACGTGATCGTTTTGTCGGCCGAGTACTAGGCCGAGCTGCAAGTATTCCTGCACAAGACAGATATACCGGATATGCGTGTTTTATCGATGATACAGTGCTGGCTATTGGTGATTATGCTACCGTCCAAGCCCATTCCGTCGTCATCGCAACGGGGTCAGGCCCTTACATTCCACCGGCATTACTTGTTTTCGGAGATCGTCTGGTTGTAAATGACGACGTATTCAACTGGGAAGACTTGCCGCATCGTATTGCCGTATTTGGTCCTGGAGTGATTGGGCTTGAAGTAGGACAGGCATTTGCTCGTTTAGGAGTACAGGTTCGTGTATTTGATGTACAGGAAGCTGTCGGTCTGTTAACTGATCCGATGGTTGTCGAACAAGTTAAGTTTGACCTTGGCGAGGAGTTCTACCTTCATCCAGATGCAACCATTCATGAGATGAAGCTTGATGACAACGAGGCCGTAATTGTTTTCACCGAACTCGATGGTTCTGTCGTGACAGGACGATTCAACTATGTACTCGCATGTACAGGGAGAAAATCCAATGTGGACTCACTGAATCTCGAAAACACCACCTTACAGCTTAATAAGCTGGGTATTCTAGTTTTCGATGCTAAGACCTTACAATGTGGTACCGCGCCTGTGTTTATCGCAGGAGATGCCAACAATATTCTCCTGTTGCTTCATGAGGCTGCTGATGAAGGGAAAATGGCTGGCCGGAACGCAGCACACTACCCAGATATCGAAGTTTTACCAAGGCGGGCACCAATTAGCATCGTATCCGCTGACCCTCAGATCGCCATGGTAGGGCAGCGTTATGTGGATCAGGAACCAAGAAATATTGTCACGGAAGCAATGGATTTCACAGATCAAGGACGCAGCTGAGTTATGCTAAAAAACCGTGGAAGGATGCATATTTATGCTGATATTAAAACTGGTCTATTTCTTGGAGCTGAGTGGTCCGGACCAAGAGCAGAAAATATCGCTCATTTGCTGGCATGGACCTATCAGCAAGAACTCACTATTTCCAGAATGTTAGAAATACCTTTCAACCACCCAGTGGTCGAAGAAGAATTAGCGAATGCAATGCAGAATGCGGCACCTAAACTAAAAGTTTGTTTATAGTTTTAGTCGTGTTATAAATTTAATTTGATTAATGATTAGCCATCTTAATGTAAGTAGTTTAATCGAGGAATAAAATCATGATGAAAGTCGAAACAGCAATAAATTTAGCAAAATACAGCAACTGGGCAGACCAAGTTTTATTTACTGCTATGAAATCACTTCCCGAAGGTGCTATTTATCAGAAAAGCAATACTCTCTTCAAGTCTATGGTTGGCACGTTAAACCATAACTATGTTGTTGACCTTATTTGGAGAGCACATTTGCTTGGGGAAAAACATAATTTTTCAACACGACGAGATGTTCTACATCCAGTATTTAATGATTTAATTGATGCGCAATCTCGGGTTAATCAATGGTATATCGATTGGGCAGGTGAACAGACCATTGAAACTTTTAGCGAATGTCTGAAATTTAACTTCGTCTCCGGTCAATCTGGTGAGATGACCCGAGGTGACATGTTCCTGCATATCATTAATCATAAAACTTATCATCGCGGATGGGTTAGTCAGATGTTTTTTGAATATGAAATAAATCCTCCTGAGACAGACTTATGTGTGTTTTTATGTGATCAATGATAGATGCCTGATGATTTCAAATGGTATAAATCACTTTTTCGATCCGAACATCGATATAACACTTTAACCCTGAGTAACGCTATTGTCGCGATAAAGGAAAATATGTATGCTAGAACAACAGCAACCGCATACATTCATATCAGTGAGAATCAATTTATTTAAATTAACCTGGTATATGGGTAAGAATAAGGTTACCGTTTGAAGGTCGTTGAAAGGGCACTGTTGCAAATAGTCGGTGGTGATAAACTTATCATCCCCTTTTGCTGATGGAGCTGCACATGAACCCATTCAAAGGCCGGCATTTTCAGCGTGAC